>VRUD01000096.1:389-8417 GCA_019456305.1 Cytophagales bacterium
GTCAACAGCAGGGGTCGTGTAAGTCGGGTTGACCGTTAAGGTGGTGGCGATCACACTATCACAACCGCTTACGCTTGTCAGGGTATCATAATAAATACCAGGGGTATTCTGATACGAACCACCTAAGAGTATGCTGTCGTTAGCACAGATGGTGTCAACAGCAGGGGTCGTGTAAGTCGGGTTGACCGTTAAGGTGGTGGCGATCACACTATCACAACCGCTTACGCTTGCAAGGGTATCGTAATAAATACCAGGGGTATTCTGATACGAACCACCTAAGAGTATGCTGTCGTTATCACAAATGGTGTCAGCAGCAGGGGTCGTATAAGTCGGGTTAACCGTTAAGGTGGTGGCGATCACACTATCACAACCGCTTACGCTTGCAAGGGTATCGTAATAAATTCCGGGGGTATTCTGATAGGAACCGCCTAATAAAATACTGTCGTTATCGCAGATGGTGTCGGTAGCAGCAATGAAATAAGTTGTATTTACTACGACTATTATGGTATCACTATCTGTACAGCCATAAGCATCCGTCACTGTAACATAAAAAGTACCGGCTGTGTCTGTTGTAAATGTAGAATCTGTAGTCCCTCCCTGCCATAAATAGCCTGAAAAGCCGGAGCCGGCATTTAATATCGTGGAATCACCTGAGCAAATAGTATCATCAGGGCCTAAATTTACAGTTGGCTGGCTTAAGGTCAGTATTATCGTATCAATAAGGCCAGAAGAGCAGGTTGCTAATGGAGTGGTTATAAAGACTTGAGCAGCTACACTGTCTCCATTCAAAAAACCTGCGGTATCAAGCGTATTCATCGTGTCTGATTGTAATGTAATCGCTGGGGCGACATTTTTTCTATAAAATTCGTAGGTATAAAAAGTGTCTGCAAAAGCTGGCAGCACTGTAAACAAAATCGTATCACCAGCGCAGAAGGTGTCTTTATCAGATGTGAAGGTAAATGTTGTGTCTGCTATTGCTGATAATGAAATGTTGGTTGGATTAACGAAAGCTGCCACCAGTTTAATATCAATATTATCCCAATCAGTGATAACTCCTGAACCAATCCGCCAGGTAATGTTACTGCTATCTGCGCAATTTAGTATTGGTACGGCTACCCTGCCAATTATTGTAGGAACAGTGTCTACGTTAGGCCCGGGATTGGCAGCAATAGTAATCTGCTTGATAGAGAGGTTTATAAAAGATGTACCCCCTAAGCCCAGGTCCAGATAATGAACCGGGTCAATCCCATCATCCCAAGGCCCGTCAAATGCGTTAACTTTGATCATGTTAGGCAAGTCAACAGCGCTTGTATCTATATTGATCACGAAGTTGGAATTGCCAAAATTGAAAGTGTCACCCGTCCTGGTTACCAGGAAATCGATATACAAGGTATCCCTGACTACGAACTGGTCAATTTCCAGCCTGTAGGAAATTTGAGCAAATGCGTTTAAGCAGAAAAAGCTTAATAAAATATTTAGTAATAGTTTTCTCATTAATGTTAATAATTAATAACATTTTACATTATCATTCAACAATTTAATATTATCGCCTGATTGAGCCAAAACAAAAAAGCCATATTTTATAGCCTTTTTTTTAGCGCCATCAGGCACAGAAAGCCCGGCTATTGCACCATATATCTTGAAATCTTTATACATCGGAAATAGTTTTTTAAAGTTTGGAATTTTTTTATCCAAAAGTGGAGCAACATCATCCGGATGAAATTTATATTTTACTTCAGTTATCACAACTGTATTTGAATTAGTCAAAATAATATCATATTCACCTTCAAGGTTTTTCCTTATTGCTTTAACCTTTTTTTCAATAGTATCAAAGATCATTTCACCAATTCTCATTTTTGCAGCAAGGCCATTAAAAAAGAATTCTTCCGCTACATCACCATTGTTGTTGCCAATACCTCCTATCTGTTTAGATAATTTTTTCATTCTTTCATCAAAATCTTTTGAACTCAGCATTCGTTCCTTTCTATCTTTTTTTATGCTTTCATCAAATTCTTTTGAACGTTTCTCTCCTTCTTTTCTGCTTTTAGCTAAATCTTCATTAAATTTTTTTCTACTTTTTTCTAAACGTTTGTCAAATTTTTTATCAGTTTTAGCAAACATATCTAAAACATCCTGTTTTGTAAGTTCTCTTTTCATTATCATTTTTGTAGTTATACTATGGTACAGTAGACCAATACAACTGGTCATTATTATAGGATGCTATATTAAAATCGTTGGCATTTACAACACCGGTCAGGTTAACATCTGACAAATTATAACCGGTGAGTAAAACGTCTCTGCTAACGCTGACATCATAGAGATCATTGGCGTTGGTTTCCTGGTCGGAATTACGGGCGTTTGCTGCCCACATTCCGTAAGGGCCATCACCTAAAAAGCCGATACCCCCTCCGTAAATATTAATAACATTTGTTAAATCAATCGGGGGCGGAGCTATAAGGTTTAATGATGCCGAATCATTATACATGATAAAAAGATGATTTCTATGCCCAACCGCAATATAATAAGTACCTGGCGCCAGGCCGCAAACCTGGGCGTAATTATTTTGCCCCGTTTCAAAGTCTCTGATCGAGCCATCCTGCATGAGCCACGCATAAGCAGTATCTATGGGTGTAAAAGGGTTGCTTCTTATCTGGATACCGATCACATCTACGGCATTTCCACTTGTATCAGAAGGAATAGGGTAACCCGGGTTCATGTTGATGCTTGCCGGACCCCCACTTAAATATCTATCTAAATAACCTAACAAATACAATGAATCTCTCATTGAATCTCCGCCCAGGTAAGCTCCTTCAAGAAAGACATTCAAATTAACTTTAACGCCTGTAATTATTGTAAGTGTTATGCTGTCTCTTGTTGTACAACCTGCCGGATTAGTGACATCTACCCAATAGATGCCGTTTGTATCGGCAATAATTGTTTGAGTGGTATCTCCCGAAGACCATAAATAAAAGGCTCCGGAATTTTGGGCATCTAATATTATACTACCACAAAAAGATGTGTCAGGGCCTAAATTAACTACAGGGACTGAGTCAATTATTGCTGTTACAGGTGTACGGGCACTGGGACAAACGGCTGTTTCATAACGTACTATACCATTCCAAATATAAGGTGTAAAATTAGGTCCGAATGGATATGAATTGGTAATACCTTCACGAACCTGGATGCTGGCGTCTTCAACGAAAACATTTCCTGCAATTGTACCGTTTGTCATCCTTAAATTTGATCCTCCATTCGTGGTAATGTAAAAGGCAACGGTTCCTCCTGCCGGGATAAACACATCTACAATAATGGGAATAATAGTAGGTATGCCAAATGGTTGTGCAACCACCGTGTCGCTTCCGATAAAAGTCCAGGCAAAAGGATTAGTTTCAAAACCCACATAGCTGCCTCGTTTGAAATAAATTTCAATCGTATCATTCACTACAGGATGACCGTAGAAGTATAGAATTAATACAGGGTTTTTAGCAGTGATATCAAACATATTTCCATTCATTGGAAAAGCTCCTGCTGCAAACGTAGTAGGAAGTGAATCGCTTGTAACACTTCTGCCTTCTGCATAATAAGTGGTGGTAGATGATAAAATGGGTGTAATAAAGGTATCAGCGATCTCGACCAGGTTACCGGCAACGATCGAATCATACCAAAAATGTGCATCTGCTGTGCCAATAACAGATAAAAGGAGGGAATCAGGTCCGCAAGACGCACTATCCACCGCTGTAGGAGCAGCAGCGCTTACCGTATTATAGTGTTCAACAAAATGACCTGAGATAACATTATTAGAAGGATCAGCATCAGTTGGCAGCGCTGTACCGGCATCAAAAATGTATGAGCCGGGGATTGATAGATCAGCTAAAGTATCGAAGGTGAAAGTAACGGTATCGCCAGGATTAAGCAAACCAAAAATGGTATCAAAAATAACAGGTCCTGCGTTAATTGTGTAACCTACCCGGATAGTATCCTGCGTATTAATACCAGAGTTTTTGACCCTGATGGTAACATTTTCAGTGGCTGTTAGGCCGCATCCTGAATTTGGAGCATCAATAGCAATAACGCCTACATCGTTGAGCGGATCAGATATGCTTATATCATCAAAAGCGAATCCATCATCTTCAGTCAAAAAATTTGAACCAAAGGCAATCCTGAACCTTACATTGCTTTGGCCTGCCAGGCCAGTCAAACTATGCCTGGCGATGACCCAGCCAACACCGATTCCTGCCCAGCCCTGCGGTTGACCACCTGGCTGGCCACTAATAAAACCAGCGTTAAACCAGTTGAAAGGGTCTCCCACAGCGCCTACATTTTGCCAGGAAGCCCCATTATCAATAGAAGATTGGAATACCGTACCATCGGAGAAAGCAGAATTCCACCAGATGTTAAGTTCAATGATCGGGTTCAATAAACCTGAAAAGTCAAAGCACGGACTAAAGACCTGGGAGTGTTCGTCAGGGTTATAGTTAAATGTGTCCAAACTACCTGTAACCCATGAATTAACACCGGAACCCGCTGAATTGATAACGAATTTAGCAGGTGTTCCGAATGCCCAGGAAGAATTGATTCCTCCTGCAAACCATGATCCTTGTCCTAACTCAAAATCTTCAAAATAAGGAAATGTCGTTATTACAATGGTATTTATTACAGTAAAGTCTGCGCTATCATTAAAAAAAGCAGTATCTGTAGGTAAGCTTGTCCATGATTCAATAAAATTAACAGGTGCAGATAGATCGGCAGGAGTGGCAAAAGTAAAAGTGACTGTATCACCAGGGCTGATTATTGAAAAAATGGTATCTGTAACAGCAGGCCCGCCATTTATGCGGTAAGAAACCGGAACTGAAGATTGCGTACCTGTACCAAAATTTTCTACCCTGATCGTGATATTTTCAGTGGTACTCAGTCCGCAACCGAAAATTGGAGCATCAATAGCAATGACGCCTACATCATTCGTAGGTTGATCTTGAATTATTACGGTATAGTCTTCAGTTTCACCATAAATATAAGTAGTATCGCAAGGGTCTATTCCTGTAATAGAAAATACCAATCTTACTCTTAACCTGGTTGAGTCGAGCAGCGCACCTGGCGGAACAGCAAACGTAATGGTATCTGTTTCTCCCTGTGTTAAGGATATTTCACCAAGTAATTCACCAGGATCATCCAGTGTATCATTTTTGTTATAATCAATCCAGGCAGCTACGTTCTCGGGATAATTAGGGCAATTTGTTACAACCAGGTAATAAGTTACTCCACGGTAGAGAATAGTTGATTGTGAGGCAGAATAATCATTATAGTGCGGCCCAACAATTGAACCTGAAGAAGTATTACTTATATTAACTAATTGCACACCATCAAGATAGTCGCCTTCATCCGTGCCATCTGGGATGAAGGTATAGTTTGGTACGCAATATTGTGCCTGAGCAACCTGTAAGATAGTTATCAGGTTAATAATAATAATTAATAGTGAGTTAGATAATTTCATAATTTAATAATATTTTACCTTATCATTCACCAATTTTTATTCTTTTTTATTGGGGCAGCAATTGTCTATTGTCTATTGTCTATTGTCTACTGTCTATTGCCAACTGCCAACTGCATTTCCTTATTCCCTATTTCCTTTTTTTCTTATTGCCTTATTGCCAGCAAATTCATCGGATGACCCAAACGCACAACCTGGAGAGTCATCCGATGATAACCATCGCTTGTCATAGTCATAGTCATTTGTTATTGTCTATTGTCTACTGTCTATTGCGTACTGTTTACTGCTTTACGGAGTCGTAGACCAATACAACTGGTCATTATTATAGGATGCTATATTAAAATCGTTGGCATTTACAACACCGGTCAGGTTAACATCTGACAAATTATAACCGGTGAGTAAAACGTCTCTGCTAACGCTGACATCATAGAGATCATTGGCGTTGGTTTCCTGGTCGGAATTACGGGCGTTTGCTGCCCACATTCCGTAAGGGCCATCACCCAAAAAACTTATTCCGCCTCCGTAAATATTAATAACATTTGTCAAATTAACCGGAGGCGGAGGTGTATTGTCTAACGTTACCGAATCACTATACATGATAGTGAGATGATTTCTGTGCATAACCGCAATGTAATAATCTCCCGGAACTAATCCACACAATATAGCATAATTTTTTTGTCCGGTTTGAAAATCCCTGATCGTGCCGTCCTGCATGAGCCAGGCATAAGCTGTATCGAGTACTGTAGTGGGGTCTGTTCTTATCTGGATCAATATTACATCTACAGCATTTCCGCCTCCATCAGAAGGAACCGGGTAACCAGGATCCATGTTGATAGGCGCTATTCCACCCCATAAAAAAAGTGTATCCAGATACCCTAACAGATTCAACGAATCACTCATCGACCCTACTCCTGTATATGCGCCTTCAAGAAAAACATTCAAATTCACTTTTACACCTGCCATTGTGATGTTGATACTATCCCTTGTTGTGCATCCAACAGGACTGGTAACATCTACCCAATATGTACCGGTTGTATTAACAGGAATTATTTTTGTAGTTTCACCGGTATTCCATAAATAGCTTCCACCGGCATTCTTTGCATTTAATAATAAACTGGTACAAACAGTTGTATCATTTCCCAGATTGACTATTGGGAAGCCGCCAACAATAATTGGTTTTGTAATAAAATTTGAGCAAAAGCTGTCAGATACAGTCAGACTTACACCATAAAGACCCGGTGTTGCATAGAGATGTGAAGGATTCTGGGCTGTGGAAGTATCCCCGTCTCCAAAATCCCATTGCCATTGAATTGGGCTTCCAACAGATGCATCGGTGAAGAAAGTGGTATCACCTATACATACGGTGGTATTTGTAAAATCGGCTAAAGGCCCGGCATTCACTGTTACGTAAACGTACTCAGTATCACTGCCGCAGGCATTGGTAGCGGTTAACATTACTGTATAATTACCCGGAGAAGTATATGTATGTGGGGTTGAGAAAAATATATTCCCCTTTGCGGTATCTCCATCACCGAAATCCCATAATAGATTTTCAGGGACATTTGTTGGCCACCATACCTGAAAGTCAAAGGTTTCACCTACACAACCACTGGTTTGAGAGACACCTGCCCCTGCAACATAAGGTAGTACATCGTAACTAACATCCACATTATCAATCCAGTAAGCGCTGTTTCCACAATTATTTGTTACTCTTAAAACAACCGTATAGGTGCCAGAATCTACATAAGTGTGTGAGGGATTTACCTCTGTAGATGTATCGCCATCACCAAAATCCCAGAATACATTGTTTGTATCGCTGCTCCACCCACCGAAGAACGGAACAGGAGAGCCGGGACAAGACGGGCCTAGTGGGAAAGGGCAGGGTTCAATACAAAAAAATGCAAAGGGGAAGTTCCAATTATAAACACTGATAAAATTCGTATCTGTGTCAATTATTCCACATGAGTTTTGAAATATCAACCTAACGATATAAGTTCCCGTATCTGCATAAGCATGCGTTGGGTTGGGAGAGGTTGAAGAATCCCCATCACCGAAGTACCATAATACATCAACAGGAGAGCTACTCCAATATTCAAAGTTAACAAGATCATTGGGGCAGACAACTCCAAATGGATTCCACCAGAAAAAAACAGACGTTGCAGTTGTAGTATCAACCACCATCAATACTATATCTGAATTAGAATTTCCACAGGCATTAGTTCCTGTGAAAATAACAATATAAGTTCCTGTATCAGCAAAAGTGTGTGTTGGATCTTCGAGGAAAGAAAAATTGCCGTCATTGAAATCCCAGAAAAAGCCGGTTAAATTACTGCCGGAGCCAACAAACCGAACTATATCATCGGGACAAACAGGATTAGGGTTTCCCCCCGCAGAAACAAAGGGTATAATTGAGCTTGTAATTGTAATTGTATCAGAAATGGTATCACTGCTGCAATCGCTAAAAGCAATTAAAGTAAAAACATAGTCTCCCGTATCAGTGTATGCGTGAGAAGGATTAAATGCAGTGGAGCTATCCCCAT
>VRUD01000096.1:8517-14269 GCA_019456305.1 Cytophagales bacterium
AGCAATTAAAGTAAAAACATAGTCTCCCGTATCAGTGTATGCGTGAGAAGGATTAAATGCAGTGGAGCTATCCCCATCGCCAAAGTACCATAACTGGCTTACGGGCTCGGGCAATGACTCGCCAAAAAAACTGACATTTTCTCCCGGGCAGGCGGGATTTGGACTGGCATAAAAGCTTCCAAAAAAGGTAACATTCGGTATAACCCATACAGTATCGAAACCAGGGGTTGTATCGCTGCTGCAAGCAGTAGTTGCTATAAGTGTGGGAACATAAACACCTGAATCCAAATAAGTATGTGTGGGGTTAAACACAGTAGAGCTGTCTCCATCATCAAAAATCCATAGAAAGTCTGCATTATCAGGGAATGACCAATTAACAAATTCAACAGAATTGCCAGGACAAATAAGGAGCGGGTCGGGCCAAAAATCGGCAAATGGGAAACATTCAATGTTGATAACTGCAGTAGCTGTATCGCTGTTTCCCAGGGTGTCATAAGCAGTAAGTATTACCATGTAAGGGCTCCAAAAACACCCATACCAATGATAAGGGTTAACATTGGTATCTATGGGAGAGAAATCCCCAAAATTCCATTCGTAATAAACAGCGCCTGTGCTGGTATTGGTGAAAACTATCGAATCCGGTTCACAGCCGCCATTGGTAAAGGTATATGTAAAGCCAGCCACAGGTTGAGATAAGGCCTTTGGTGTTATCAGGAATAACACTGAAATAATTATACCAATTAGAAAACGTGGAAGCGACATGATTTTCAAAATGGGTTTCTTAATAATACCAATTATTGCATAAAAGTAACTAACAAATATAAAAAATGCAAATAAATAACAAAAAAATAATACTATAAATATTAATACTACGTATTTTATCAAGTTTGGTTTGAGGTTATTCAAAGAAAAGATATAGATCAAAGGAAAGTAATTGTTCAGGATAGTAATATGGAAGGGGGAAAACCAAGAACTAGTGTAGCAACAATTTAATTACGCAATATTGTAATCATAAAATATATTACAAATTAATGTTGCAAAACTAAATTGTTGCTACACTAGATCAATACTCCAGCAGTATTACACTTTCATGGATAATCGGAGTAGTGAAGTAGGTAAAATTCAATAAATAAAAACCCGGAGGATACCCTAAACTTCTGGCGCTGAATTGGTAGGTATAGTCACCTGCTACCTGCGATTGGTTTACTATTGTTTGAATCTTTTGAGAGAATTGATCAGAAACATCCATTACTACATGGCCATCAGCGGGTAATATATAATGGATAGTTGTATAACCGGAGTATGGATTTGGGGAAACACAAAATTCATATTCAAGCTGACCAAACGAATCATCACACCTTCCTACATAATCTCCATGAGCTAAGTGGGCAGCTAATGCTTTAGCCCCTACGCAAATTGTGTGGGCATTGGAAGGGTCGTCAAAAGGAATATGACAAACCGTTGTTTTATTGGGGTTATCGCAGGCAGAAAGATTATTTCCACTTCTAACACCTTTCACCGTCTCAAAAGTTTGGGCTTTTAAATTAAATAATGGTAGTATCACGAGAGCGCTTAACAATATTTTTAAATATGTTTTCATAATTAAATTGGGTTGTTAAAGCAGCTTAGTTTCTCCCTTCTGCTGTGTGTTTTATTTTTTTAGCATAATTTAGTATATAAACGAATAAAATGCAATAAAGGTTTCAATATTTTGTTTTTTTTATAAATTTTTGTTGTTTTTGTAGTAAAACAAAACAAACAAGCAGCAGTAGGCAGCGGCAGTTGGCAGTCCTGCCTCCTGCTGCTGCCGCTGCCAACTCTAACTTTCGGAAACCTGTCTCCCTTATTTGGTAAAATATTTAGTTTTTGGTTGTTAGTTTTTGGTTATGGTTTGATAGTTTATGGTTATAGTTTTTTAGTTTGTTGGTCGTGCCATGAGTCCGGCATTAGCAAACTATTGAACCAATGAACTAAAACTAATAACCAAAAACCATGAACTAAAATTTTGGTTCTGTTTTAATATAATGTAGATTTTTGTTTTGCGCACATATTCAGTCATTTACATTCGCATAAACAGCAATTGGTATAATGCCCCTCTTTCAGGATTCGCTCGTAACCGCTATTTAACACTCTTGTACGAAGAAATAATCAATCAATTTAAAAAGCATGTCAACTGTAAAACTGCGGTCACCTTCAAAATAAGCATCTATGGCAGCATAAATTTCATCGGCTGAAATGCAGAGATCACCATTACTATCTACTTTTTTGAATTCTTTTGGCATACCCTGCGTAGGTCCGGATTGAAAGTCTGATGCCGTTAATCCGAGCCTGGCAATTCCATCAGCATCCAGATTCGCAAAGCTGAATACACCTTTTTCATCCCAGGAACCGATTACCGTTCCATCAACAACATATTTACCATCGGCTCTAATATTTGAATTTTTCGCATCGCTAAGTTTAGAAATTTCATCAGGGGTAAGATTTTTAAAAGTAAACGTGTTATTTTCACTAAATTCACCAATGGTAATACCCTTCACCTTGTATTTTTTCTCTGCAGTGACCTTTGATTCATCAATCAAACCAATTTTATTGATTATATCAGCAGACAGGCTTACAAACTTAAATTTACTAATGCCAGCATCACTTGCTTGTCCCATCAATGTGATAAATTTTATCATGGGCTCCGGGAATGCTACTTTATATAAATCCAACCCGCCATAACCTCCTTCCCTCACAGTAGAGAAATAGGCGCTCCAGCCTGATGGAGTCAAGCGGAAAAAAATATCATCACTTTCATGATTGATGGGATAACCCAGGTTTACAGGATCAACCCAGTTTTCTTCCTTTAAAGTAGTTTTAAAAATATCATATCCTCCCATACCCGGATGACCTTTTGAACTAAAGTAAAGGATATTAGCATCAGTATTAAAATAAGGAGAAGCCTCATCATGTTCGGTATTGACAGGTTTGCCAATATTTTTTGCAGGTTGCCATTTACCCGAAGTAGCTTTATGACTTACGTAAATGTCTCTGCCACCTATTCCGCCAGGCCTGTCAGATACAAAATACAAGGTATTACCATCATTGGTTATGAATGGGTGGCTTTCCCAATATTTAGTATTGATCTTGCCGGGTAATCTCTCAACTATTTCCTCCTCGTCATTAATTTTTGTGCCATAGAAAATATCTCCCGACCCGCCATGTTTTGGATTTCCATGATAATTTTCCTCATATCTGTAAAAATAGATATTTTTTTTATCAGGAGTTATGCTTGCCACCGACTCGTGGTATTTTGTATTGACCAACCCAATTAATTTTTCCGGAGGCTGCCATAAAGTATCTTCAAATTTTGAAGTGAACAAATCCTCATAATCATGGCCCTCCTCTGTCTGCTCAAATCCTGTAGCTCCCTTTCTTGTTGAGGTAAAAACAAGTACGGTTTCGTCCTGGCTAAAAGATGGACAATAGTCATTGTATTGCGAATTGATGTTTTCTCCCAGGTTAATGATCTTTACCTTTACTTCTTTTTGATAAAGTTCTTTTCGGGCTGATGTATTACCAAGCTGGCTCTTACAATATGTTTGCCACTTTGTGACCTGAGCCTTTTGTTTTTTATTCAGGTACTTTTTAGCAACATCAAGACACGATTGGAAGTTTTTATCAGCATCTTTATATTTTTTCAGGATCATTTGAGACCTCCCCAGATTCATCAGTGCAATGGAATGCTCAGACTCAAAGTTTTCCACAAGGCTGAGAGCTGTTGTATAGTATTTTATAGCGCTTTGGTACTCTTTTGCCAGGTAAGCTTTATTGCCCTTCGATATGTTTTTATCGTAATTTTGGGCAGAAAGTTTTGTGTATGAAAGGATAATAGCGCTGCTAAGCAGAACTATAATTTGTCCTTTTCTTAGTGTTGCCATCACGCTGCAGGCTATTAATGACAGCGTGTCAGTATGACTCACCACATTATTAAAATAATTATTTACTCTTAATAACATATAAACATTGTTTTGTTTCTATTGAATTACTCCTCCATCTGCTTCCTCAACCTGTCCTGCTCATAAATCCTGTTTTTCAAAATTGTTGTGTACTTCCTTGCATCTTTCAGGCCATAAGTAATGTATGCTTTTTGAGCCCAGTCGAGCGCTGTTTGTAGCTCGCCAAATACTTCACTCACTAAAGCCATATTATAGCAGGCTTTTGCTGCCAGTTTCCCGTCAGGAGATCCAACCACTTTGTTCCACATTTCGGCAGCTCCTTCCCAGTCACTGGCATCTGCCTTGCGTTTGGCTATTTTCATGTTATCACTTCCTTTGGAATAAAAATAACGATTGACCCTGATCCAGGTAGGGGCTATACGTGCGGCATAGAGCCCGCCAGCTTCGTCACCTATAGAGCAAATAGCATCCTTTGAATGTATCAGATTTGCAGTTGCAGCATCTTCGGTATCTCTAATGTTTTCCCAGACCTTGGTTTTCGAAAGTCTTGCTTCATCTATTATTGTTGATGTTTTACAGGAATAAAATCGCCAGCCAACAGTAATGTGCATTTCTTTTACCGCCTTAAAGGCAGGGACCTTAATTGTTTGTCCCGCCTCGTTTTTTTTGTTCACTTCGCAGGGTACAACGCTTATTTTGGTGTCTGAGTCCAGGCTTTCCAGTGTGATGATCGCGTCCGCTGTATAGTCTTTGCATAATCCAGCTATTTTAGTAGAAGAAAGCGGGGGAGGAAAGACGCCTGTACCTGTTCCCTCCAATTCAATAGGTGGGGCTGTTACTTTGAACTTTGGCGAATTTCTCAATCCGTTTGCCAATGCTGTAACAGCATGTTCGGCCCCGGCTTTATCAGCGAATATCTCTTCGCCTGTTAAGGCTCCTTCTACTACATTGATCCATACTTTCCCTTTTTCCGGCTTGTAACGATTGATGACTGCCAGGTTGTTGATTTCTTTTGGAACATTAATATATGCCGGTTTTAATACCGACATGTGTACAGTAGTTTTACAGGATGCGATTAAAATCAGGCATGAAAGGGTAAAAAAGAAATATATTCTGTGGAAGAGCTTTGTTGTTCGCCCTGTGGGATTGCTTTGTACCCCTATGGGGATTCCACAGGGCAAGCATTTGAAAGGGGGTAATGTTGGTCTCATGATATTTTTGTATTTTTTTTTTACTTAAACACACGCAAAGATAAACAATCATCTTCTTTTTCCCTCATCAACGCTTTTTCTTTATCTGTTTTATCACTATATCCTAAAAGATGCAGTATGCCATGTATCATCACCCTGGCAAGTTCGTCCGGAAAGCTGTTGTCATAGTGCCTGGCATTTTCTTTAACCCTGTCTATGCTGATAAAAATATCTCCTTCGATTGCACATGGCGTCCCGGGTAACCCGGGAGCGTTCCTCGCCCCTTGACCCTTGCCCTTTGCCCCCTGCTCTTTTTTCCCCATCCCGGCATGATTGTAGGTAAGCACATCGGTTAATGTATCATGACCCAGGTGTTTTCGGTTTAATTTTTGGAGGTAGTTGTCACTGCAGAAGATGAAGTTTAATTGGTTTACAGAAAATCCTTCATTTTTAATGATCTTTGTTATCCAGGGGATTACTTTTTTTTTGTTGGGAAGATCAAACTGAATGTCTTCGGAAAAGAAATTTATTTTAACCACTAATTAGCGTCTGTCTATAAAGTCGAATGTTTAATATATTATAGTAAAAACATAACTTCGTAAGTTGATTAAAAAGTCGGCAGTC
>VRUD01000097.1 GCA_019456305.1 Cytophagales bacterium
ACATATTTTTTAAAACACACCCCTTGCCCCTCTTGATAGAGGGGAATGTATGGTGTAGTTTTTAGAGATGCCCTTAAAGTGTTATTTAAATAAAATAAATTCAGGAAATTATGAAAAGATATATAATACCTATAGTGTCATTGTTACTGTTATTGACAGCTTGTGATACTGGACAACAAACGGGAAGAACCTCTGCTGAAAAAATAACAGCCGTTGGAAACAGGGTTTATGGAGGCACATTCAGATTCAATATGACAGAGCCTTATCAAACTTTATTCCCACACAGCATAACAGATGTTATGTCATCGCATATTGCCACACAAATTTATGAAGGATTGGTCAAGTTCAACCCACGAGATCTTTCTATTATGCCATGCCTGGCAGAAAAATGGGAAATTGATTCAGGTGGAACAATATATACTTTTCACCTTAAAAAAGGAGTATTTTTTCACGATGATGCTTGCTTTGAAAATAATAAAGGCAGAGAAGTAAAGGCTCAGGATTTTAAATATTCTTTTGAGCTGTTATGTACTTCAAGCTGGGATAATTTGCTTTTCCAGCAAACTTTTAAGGATAAAGTTGTTGGCGCCAATCAATATTATCATGCAACCGTTGAAGGCGAGGAGAATATTGACCTGAAAGGCGTTAAGGTAATAGATGATCATACGCTGCAAATTACGCTGGAAAAACCAAGCTATTCATTTATGTATATTTTAGCACACCCTGCTACATCGGTGATCACTCAGGAAGCTTTTGGAAGATATGGAATCGACTCCAGAATTGGTACGGGCCCTTTTATATTTACACAAGAAACAGATGCGCCCTGGAAATTATACCTGGCCAAAAACGAAAATTATCACAGGTATGATACATTAGGCAACCGGTTACCATTTTTAGATTCTGTTATCGTATCATTTATTTCTACACAAAAAACTGAATTAGCAGCATTCCAGGATGGCAAACTAGAGGTGATCAGCGGATTGCCTGGCGAGTCTATATTAAAGGTGCTTGAAGATCAAATAGCATATTTCCAGAGTGATAATCCAAAATTCTTATTAGACAGGTCTCCCCAAATGACCACTCATTATTATGAGTTCAATACCCGAAAAAGTATTTTTAAAGACGAAAGGATTCGCAAGGCATTTAGCTATGCGATTGACCGTAACGAAATTCTCGATAATGTATTGAAAGGACAGGGGTTGAGCGCTGGTATTTATGGCATTACTCCTCCTTCTTTCGAAGGTTATGATGTAAGCCAGATCAAAGGGTATGATCTTGACCTTTTAAAAGCCAGAGAATTATTGGCTGAAGCCGGATATCCAAAGGGCAGGGGTTTTCCTTCGGTTGTGTTAGAATTAAATAGTGGTGGTACGAGGAATGAAGCAGTTGCGGTTGAATTTCAACGGCAAATATGGGAAAACCTCAATATAAATATAAGATTGCTCGTTGTTCCTTTTGAGCAAAAACTTGAAGACGCCAGGTTGGCAAAAGCTGATATTTTCAGAACCGCATGGGTTGCAGATTATCCAAGCCCCGAAAATTTTCTATGGGTATTATACGGAAAAAATGTTCCGGCCAGCTTCAGACAACCATCATTCCCAAACACGCCAAGATATGTAAATGAGCGCTATGATCAACTTTATGAAAAAGGAACCAGTACAATAAATACTGCTAAAAGCTATGATTATTTTCTTAAAGCAGAGCAAATAATGATTGACGATGCCCCTATATTGGTGCTGTGGTATGACGAAATTTACATTGTCAAGCAGGCTTATGTAAAAAATTATTTCAGCAATCCTATTGAGTACTATGACTTTTCGGAAGTATATTTTGAAGAAGTTGACATTAGACACTAAAAATAACTTGCCATACCAAACTGGAACCCTGCCAGATGAACAGCCGGATTACCTGTTAAATCCCTGATCCAGTGATAACGGTAATTGGCTCTGATAACGGTATTGGCAGACGGCCTAAAGCTCAACCCCGCAGCTATAGCGGTAACTTCATCATATATCTTAGAAGAGGTTGATTCAAATTCACCAATGTTATAATCTATTCTTTCCAATCTCAAATTGACATTAATTTTAGCATTTTCGTAACCTAATATTTTCCTTTCAATCAACGGATAAACTGTTTCTACGAATCCACCCCGCTGCTTACCACCATAGATTTCTCTTATATCATCAGGAACATTAAGTGCAACCACCACCAATTCGCCTCTGATATTTGCTTTATATATTGTTGTACTTATATCTAAAGCGAAAACAGAAAGATTCCTTTTTTCTTCTACCTGTTCACCTTCAATCCTGAATTTGTTATAAGTACCGCCATAATAGGATACACCTAATTCTCCAATTTCCCTCCTGGCAATGGCAATCTTTCCATTAAACATAGGCGTACCATTATTATCTTCTTCAAACATTTCCTCGCTTTTACCATCCTGCAAAAATGTCCTGCCGCTTTCATTCAAAATAATATTTTCATTAAGCCCATTGACTAAATAGGCGTCATAAGAAATAATAAATTTGCCGGGGAAAAATTTACCATGAAAACCAAATCCTATTTCAGAAAGTGTAGTAGGAATGATCTGAGTAGATGATAATGGACGCTCTATGAATTCCCATTTTGGTGAATCGTGATTGGCATTTACCAGGCCTATCTGTGGCAGGATAATACCAGCCCTGAAATTTAAGGCAGTGTTTATTTCAAAATCCAATAATGCTGTTTCCAATTCTATTTCTTTTGTGCCATGTTCGAATTCTAATTCAGCAAGAAAGCTGACCCTGGGGATGATGGCTGAATATAGAAAAATATTAAATCTCCTCATTTCCATAGAAAAGCCTTCACTAACACCATCCTCTGCAAAATAATTGGTATTGGCTTCTAAGTAGCCCCCAATAGCTGTTTGGGTTTTACCAATGGTTATAAAAGGACGGTTGTAAATAGCATCCTGGCTGGTATAGATGGTATCTTGTTGTGCTTTTGCCTGATCTGATATTATCAGGATTAACAAGACAAATGTGTATATTCTTGTTTTTAACATATTTTCATTTATTGGTCATTTGTTGTTGCTGGCTGTCAGTTTTACCAATGACTAATTTTTTAAATGTACATAAATATTTTCATCGTCTGATGTAACCGAATAGCTTACAAGGTTTTTTTCTGCCGGTGATTTCAGAACTTCACCAGTATTTGAAAATTCGCTGCCATGGCACGGACATTTGAGATAATCACCTTCGGGTCTGAGTTTGCATCCTTTATGAGTACATACTAAATATAATGCTGAATATTTCTGATCCGACAATCTGGCTAAATAAATGGGCGCTTTTACATTATCTAAGTTTAATAACACATATTGATTCTCACCCATATCAACCTTTTTGATAACAAGCACTTCTTTTAGTTTACTGAATTGCACATATACTATATTGATACAACTATTAAGAAATGGCGCTATGCCTGAACAACAACATATTGCAATGAGTCCACCTGTATTTTTAAGGAATCCTCTTCTGGTTCTCATTTTTTACAACGAATTAAGAAATTTTATAAGCTGTTCCTTTTCTCCTTCTGATAGTGAAAAAAACTTAGAAGCTGGTCCGGTTGCTTCACCTCCTATGTGCAAACTAATAGCCTTTCTTAAGTCAGTTGCCCTGCCGTCATGTAAATAATATGCCGTTCCTCCCTGGCTTTCCTTTGCCAATCCCAACCCCCATAAAGGAGGTGTACGCCATTCGCTGCCTTGTGCATTTCCTTCAGGTATTTCAGGATCCCGGTCAGTAGTTTTAGCTAAAGATGGTCCCATATCATGTAACAACAAATCCGTGTAAGGGTGGATCACCTTTTCACTCAATGCTTCTATCTCTGATTTTGCAGTTGTCAAATTCGGCTTATGACAGTTAACACAACCAATTTCGGTAAATAATCCTTCACCTGCTAAAACATCCGGGTCATCCTCATTTCTTCGTGTTGGTGTTTTCAGGGTTCTCATATAAAAGACAAGGTTATTTACCACATCTAAACTGACTTCGGGGTCAGGCACTCCATCCCCGCTATTTATTCCGGCCTGGGGATTAAAAATATCTTCAACATCAAAATCAGAGGTAAGCCCGATGTCTTGTTTTAAGGCAAAAACGACTTGATCCAATAGGGTAATTTCTTTGGCTTTCTTACCAAATCTTCCAATATAATAACCACTGCTGTCAATATGAATGGATTGGGAGGTAAAATATTCTTTGGGCAAAACATAATTAACCCTTCCGGAAATACCATCTCCATTTAAATCGAATGGATCTGCCATATTCAAAATTGTCGAATCATGTATGGCAGCTAAAAAACCCATACCTATTACTATTGGAGCTATACGTCCTGTTTTATGTGTATAATCTGAAGGCAATTGTTCACTTGGGTAAGCAGCAATAGAGCGCTGCTGCAATTGCGGGCCGCCTTTATCAAGCATTTCATCAAACACAGACCCTGAGTATTTACCAAATCTGGTTTCCATATTAAACGGATGTCCTTTGCCATCCCCTACGTGGCAACCTTCACATGAGGTTTGAATAAAAACAGGGCCTAAACCCAGATCAGCGCTATAAATTTTCGCAAACAATTCGTCTCCTGCCAAAAAAGTTACCAATTGTTCAGAGGTTAAATCTGCAATGGGTTCAGCAATAATATCTCCCGGATCAGGCGCTCCCGGAAGGAATTTTTCACAACATATAAAGAAGGATATAAAGGCAATAAAGGAAATAGATGAAATAAGATACTGTGTTCTGATTTTCATGGCGAAATAAGTTTAAAGCGCATGGCGCAAAGAGCATGGCGCATGGCGCTATACGTTTTGTGCTCTGCTCTTATGGTTTATCTATTTTTTGCGGGCAAATTTAGATACTTCTAATAATATAACCAAGAGTTATTGAAAAATATTTTTAGATGTGTCTAAAAATGATAAGGCATGAGAACTGAAAGAGTTGAGAAAAAAACCAATTTCTTTGTTGTTTTTATTAGATTTGCGCAACCAAAATAATTCTACATTTAATGCGTGTACACAGCTATATTTTAATTCCTGTTTTATTCATTTCCTTAGTTGGTTTTGGACAGGAGAAACCTAAGAATTATACCCTTAGCGGTTTCATCAAAGATGCGCAAAGTGGTGAAAGCTTGATTGCTGCCAATATCTATGTAAAAGATAATTTAAGGCTGGGAACAAGCAGCAATGTTTATGGGTTTTACTCTTTAACATTACCCATGGGTACTTATGCTATTGTTGTCCAATATTTAGGCTATGCAACAAAAGAGTATGAAATGGTATTGGATCGCAATATCCGTTTAAATGTTGACTTAGCTTCTGCTGCCATTGTAACCAAAGAGGTGGTAGTAACCGGTGAAAGGCCGGACAAAAATATTGAAAGCACCGAAATGGGAAAAGTGGACCTTTCTATTGAGAAAATAAAAACCATACCTGTACTTTTTGGAGAAGTTGATATTTTGAAAACCATCCAGCTTTTACCAGGCGTTCAGTCTTCCGGGGAAGGAAACACCGGGTTTTATGTCCGTGGCGGAGGTCCCGATCAGAATTTAATTTTGTTAGATGAAGCGGTAGTTTATAATCCCGGGCACCTCTTCGGCTTTTTTTCGGTTTTTAATGCTGATGCGATAAATAATACCACTTTGATAAAAGGCGGGATGCCTGCTAATTATGGAGGACGATTGTCATCTGTACTGGATATATCTATGAAAGAAGGAAATGATAAATCTTATCACGGAGAAGGGGGAATTGGCATTATAGCATCAAGGTTAACCTTTGAGGGGCCGATAATCAAAAATAAAAGTTCGTTCATTGTTTCAGGCCGCAGAACCTATATTGATGCGCTGTCCAAACCCTTTTTAAAAAATACTGAACTGGGTGGCATTCCCTATTTCTTCTATGACCTGAACGCCAAGGTCAACTATCGTTTTTCAGATAAAGACCGGCTATACCTGAGCAGCTACTTAGGCAGGGATATTTTTTCCTTTGATATCGCATCAGGGGGTTTTACTGCTGATTTTAGCTGGGGAAATACCACAACAACGCTTCGATGGAATCATCTTTTCAGTGACAAATTGTTTATGAATGTTTCCGGTATTTATAATGCGTATAAATTTGAGTTCAGTTCAAAATTTGAAACGATAAGCTCTAAAATAGAAACCGGGATACGGGATGGAAATTTAGTGGTGGATTTTGATTTTTTCCCAAGCGTCAGGCATCATATTAAATTTGGCGCGAATTATACATATCATATTTTTACCCCAAGGAAAGGCGAAGCAGAATTTGACGAAGTAAAATTTGAAACAAGCAATGTTGCGGATAAATATTCCCATGACGCTTCAGTTTACCTGATGGATGATTTTGATCTGACCGATAAAATAAAGATCAATGCAGGATTAAGAGGAGCATATTTTGTGCATATGGGCCCTTATAATTTTTATACTTTCAATGATGAAGGTTATGTGATTGATTCGGTTGTTTTTAATAAGGGGAAAAAAGTAAAGGACTATATTGGTTTAGAGCCCCGTATTTCTGCCCGATTTAAGTTGAGTAAAACATCTTCTCTAAAAGCAGGTTTTGCACACACAAATCAATTTGTACATCTTGTCTCTAATTCATATAGTACACTTCCTATGGATATTTGGGTGCCAAGCTCTATCATTGTTAAACCGCAAAAAGGGTTTCAATATTCTGCCGGGTATTTTAAAAATATCAGGGACAATATGTTTGAGACTTCTGTAGAAGTTTACTATAAGGACCTGAAAAACCAGATTGAATTTGGAGAATCTTATTACGATGATCTTAGAAACAGCGATGTAGAGTACGAGTTTGTATTTGGCAAAGGACGATCTTATGGTATTGAATTTTTTTTCAAAAAGACAAGAGGAAAAACAGAGGGATGGATCGGCTATACGCTTTCAAAAACAACCCGGCAATTCAAAGATCTTAATGATGGAAAAGAATTTTCTGCAAAATTTGACAGAAGGCATGATCTGTCCATCGTTGCCACGTACAAACTCACCGACAGATGGACATTTTCTTCCATTTTTGTAGTTGGTACGGGGCAATCGGTTACCATTCCTGAACGGATGTATTTTATTGAAGGAACAATGAATTTTGATTACGGCCCGATAAACGGCTTTAGAATGGAGTCTTATCACCGTATAGATATTTCCGCAACATATGCTAAGAAGAACGGATCAAGGAAGAGACGCCCAAATTGGGCGTCTGTACAATCCAGTTGGGTTTTCTCTGTTTATAACGTTTACAGCCGTGCTAATCCATTTTTTTATTATATTGCTACCGAGAATGAGCCGTTATCAGGAAAATTTAAAGTTACGGCAAAAAAAGTGTATATTTTTCCGATATTGCCGTCTGTTACGTGGAATTTTAAATTTTGATCAGGAATTGTTCTGATAGAAGATGCAAAAGTGACCTTAAATGGATATATCAAATATACTCAAAATCAAAAAAAGAAATATGAAAAGTGATATTATCGGAAAATACATTTCCCCTATTCCCTTTATTGCCTTTATTTCCCTTATTTCCTTCCTAATAGGTTGTGAAAAAGATATTTCCATAGTCATTCCTGAAGGTGAAGAAGATATCGTGGTCTATGGAGCTATTGAACAGGATTTTCCTCCTTTTATTATTTTAACAAAAAGCTTGCCTGTGTTTGCTGCCAATGATATTGAAACAATACAAAACAGCTTTGTACATGATGCCGTCATTAAAATTTCTAATGGTAACGATACAGTTCAACTTTATGAATATTGCTTAAATGATGTAGAAGAACCGATCAAAGGTATTATTGTGAAGGAATTTGACTTATTTGGAGCAATGCAGGCAGGAATTAATTTCTGTGTTTATTCTTTAGACTCTTCTGATTATTTTAATTATTATATTTTAGGTGACTCTAATGTATTTTTAGGTGAAATTGGTAAAGCCTACTCCCTTTCTATTGAGGCAGAAGGTAAAAAGCTAAGCGCTACAACGTCAATACTACAACCAATCCCACTTGATTCTCTGTGGTGGAAGCCCCATCCCGATCCTAAAAAAGATACTTTGGTTTTATTTTGGGTACGATACACCGACCCGCCAGTTGAAAGAAACTACGCACGTTATTTCACCAAACGAAATCAGGAACCATTTTTCCCCGGCTATTTTCTTTCTGTTTTCAATGATGAACTGTTCAATGGAGTGTCGTTTGATTTCCCTTTGGAAAGAGGGCAGGACGAAGACCCAAGAGATTATCACGACAATGGACAACATTTTGATCCCTCTTACGGATATTTTAAAAAAGGGGATACCATTTATATAAAATGGTGCCAGATTGATAAGGCACACTATGATTTCTGGAGAACGCTTGAAGTTGATAAAAACAGTACAGGTAATCCCTTTGGTTCGCCTACCAAGATCATATCAAATATTGATGGAGGGTTGGGCATTTGGGGAGGGTATGGGGCTTTTTATGATACGTTACCAAAATTTTAGTTCATGGTTTTTGGTTTTTAGTTTTAGTTATTTGGTTGTTAGTTTTAGTTTGTAAATTAAGTATGAAAAATAGAATCTATCAAATTACTAAATATTTTATTTCCTATATTGCCTTATTATTATTTACAACATGCGGTAAAGAAAACTCTTTTGACTGCCTCAAAAGCACCGGCACAATAATTACCGAAAAAAGGAATTTACCTGATTTTAACTCCATCTTTATTGAAGATCATATTGATGTTTATATTGTTCAGGATACGTTCAGGAATGTAAAGATTGAAGCTGGAAAAAATATTATCTCCAATATAAAAACAGAGGTGACCGAAAAAACACTTTTCATAAAAAATACCAATACCTGCAACTGGGTAAGAAGTTATAAAAAAAAAATAAAGGTATTTGTTACAACTAACGATCTCATCAAAATTAGCCATGACGGTGAAGGCCTCATTACCAGCAATGACACGTTAAAAACAGATGCATTATTTTTGCATATAACCGGTGCAGGAGATATTAAATTTAATATAAATGCTAATCAAATCTGGCTTGATATGTACGTGCTTGGCAATGTAGAATTGTCAGGAAAAACCAACAGATTAAATGCTTCCGTAAACAGTTTTGGACATTTACTTACAAAAGACCTTATCTCTAATGAGTGCGATATTCTCTCAACAGGTGAAGGGGATGCATATATACATTGTGAAAAATTTCTGAAAGCTACTATTAAGCATATAGGAAATATATATTTTTATGGAAATCCGGTGGTTGAAAGTATTATAACTGGTGATGGGAAGATAGTGAACGTTAAATAATGGGAAGCTTTGAAAAACTCATGAAAATTAAAAAAAATGCCACTAAGGGCTTACCGAAAAATAAGTTCCAGATTTTTGCGCACAAATTTGTTACAGATTTGGCTTATCCGATTGAGCAAAACCGCAGGAATAGCAGCGTTATTTTGAGGATTTTGCGATTGAGGATAAGTCAAAGATGTGGCAAAGTTGTGATGCAAAAATCGGAACTTATTTTTCGGTAAGCCCTAAGTCACGAAAACACAAAATCCCACAAAAAAAGGTTTATAAAATAATTTAGAGGGATTTTGTGTTTTCGTGATTTAGTGGCAAAACATTGAAATTTAGATTCGTTTAAATATGGTTCAAAAAGATTACTTACTACGACTAATTGAGCAATTTTCAAAAACTCTTATAAATATCATCGGATTAAAAGAGAAAGGTGAATATAAAAAAGCATCAGAGCTTATTGCTGAAACTTATAGGGGGCTGCTAAAATTTGATCCGGGTTATTTAGAACATATCCCGGATAATGAACTATTAGACACATTAGTAAAAGATAAGGCATTGAATCACGACCAATTAAATATAGTTGCTGATCTGCTGATTGAAGAAGGGGATATTTTATTTCAACAAAAGCAAAGAAATAAAAGCAGAACAAAATATAGCCAGGCATTAAAAATATTAGACTATTTAAACGAAGAACAAAAATCTACTTTCTCTTTTGACAGAATGAATAAAATTGGGAGCATACAGAAAAAGTTAGCATTAAATCCCCCCACCTAAAAAAGGATATAGGGAAATAAAGGAAGTAAAGGGAATAGGGGAATAAAGGTATAGTAGGATTCTATTATTGTATATATTTTATGAAAAAGAATACAATTCTTATTTGTTTGGTCTATTTTCCCTATTTCCTTTACTTCCTTTATTTCCTTATATCCTTATTTGTTATAGAGGTAAAATCCAAATGGAACTCCAATCACTTGACTGGTTTATAATAACAGCTTATTTAATTATTACGCTTGTTATTGGGCTAAGTCTAAGCAAAAAAGCCGGCAGAGATCTCACAAGTTTCTTTCTGGGAGGCAGAAACCTTCCCTGGTGGATTGCCGGCACGTCCATGGTAGCCACAACTTTTGCAGCAGACACACCTTTATTGATTACAGAACTGGTAGCTAATAATGGAATAAGCGGCAACTGGCTGTGGTGGAACGGATTAATTGGCGGTATGCTGGCTACTTTCTTTTTTGCCAGGCTTTGGCGAAAAGCAAATATTATTACCGATGTTGAATTTACCGAGCTGAGATATTCGGGCAAAGAGGCGTCATTTCTTAGAGGTTTCAAAGCCATTTACCTGGGCATATTTATGAACTCAGTGGTGATAGCCTGGGTGAACATTGCTTTGGCAACTTTGCTCCAGGTGTTTTTTGATATTCCCAAAAATCAATTGATTTATTTTATTGCAGCAGCAATGTTCATAGTAATGATCTACTCAAGCTTGTCAGGGCTGTTGGGAGTTGTCATTACTGATTTTTTTCAATTTATTATTGCGATGTCGGGTTGTATTGTATTAGCAGTAGTTGTGCTCAACTTACCACAAATCGGTGGAATTACCGGACTCAAAGAAAAACTTTCCGATGCCTCCCTTAATTTTTTTCCACATATTAATTTTTTACAAAATTCGCCAATAGAAAACATGGAGGTATTAAGCATTGGCATTGCTACATTTTTGGCTTTTATTGGTATTCAATGGTGGGCCAGTTGGTATCCAGGGGCCGAACCGGGTGGTGGCGGTTATATAGCACAAAGAATGATGAGCGCCAAAAATGAAAAACATGCCGTTTATTCCACTTTATTTTTTCAAATCGCACATTATTGCCTGCGCCCATGGCCATGGATAATAGTGGCGCTCTGTGCCCTTGTACTATATCCCGACCTTGGAGCTGATGATAAAAGATTAGGATATGTATATGCTATGAAAGATTTTTTGCCCGTTGGCTTAAAAGGCTTGCTGTTGGTCGCTTTTTTTGCAGCCTATATGAGTACCATTTCCACCCAGCTAAACTGGGGAGCCAGCTATATCGTTAACGATCTTTACAAAAGATTTATCAGACCTGAAGCCGGCCAAAAAAAACTTGTCTTAGTCTCACGGATCAATACATTTCTGCTTATGGTGGTATCCTTAATAGTTACTTCCCAGCTTAGAACCCTTGAAGGCGCCTTTCACTTTATGATAGAATGCGGGGCAGGTTTAGGAGCTGTATTAATTTTAAGATGGTACTGGTGGCGTATTAATGCATGGAGTGAAATAGCTGCCACGATCGCTCCCTTTATTGCATTTTCATTCACCAAATTTTATTGGCACGTTGAATTTCCATATTCCCTGTTCATTACCGTAGGATTCACTACTTGTGTCTGGCTGTTGGTAACTTTTGCTACTAAACCAACAGAAAGAGCAGTTTTGGAAAATTTTTATCAAAAAATTAAACCAGGTGGAAACTGGAAACCATTTGATTCAGAAAATAAAAAATTTAAAACAGGGCTATTAGTAGTTTGCTGGCTCAGCGCTGTATTGTTGGCTTATTCAATACTTTTTTTGATCGGTAAGATCATTTTTATGGAATGGACACAGGTGGGGATTTGGGGTACGATCGCTTTTATCTCAGCCATAGTATTATATTATTTTTCAAAAAAAGTAAAACTTTTTGAGGAATAAGGGCTCAGCAGATAATTTAGGGGGAATTGGGTATATTATCTACTGAGCCGAAAATTCTTGATAAGAAAATGATGGCTTTAGCTTCCGAAAAAAAAATTAACCCTGACTTTCTTTTTGCTTCTGTTTCTTTTCAGTTACCCTTAGCCAGATGATTCCTATCAAAGCAATTATGCTCATTACGATAAATAAAATACCAAGTTGTGTCATGGTTTTATTCTTTTTGGTGTCAGGTGGAAACACCTGACACCACAAGTGCTGTCAGGTGTTTCCACCTGACAGTTGACATTTGACACGACAATATTCCCGTTTCCATTCTTCATATTCATCTGCAAATGTTGTATGTATCGTAATAAGATCGATACCACAATTTATCGTTTCAAATCTCTGTGTTACCTCCCTTTAAAAATATACCCAATTCCCCCTAAATTATCTGCTGAGCCGGAATAAGTCATTATAGATAAGAAAATGATGGCTTTAGCTTTCGAAAAAAAATTAACCCTGACTTTCTTTTTGCTTCTGTTTCTTTTCACTTACCAATAGCCAGATGATTACTATCAAGCCAAATATGCTCATTACGATAAATAAAATGCCAAGTTGTGTCATGTTTTTAATCTTTTATCTATAAAATATCCAATATACAGGAAAATTATTGTTGTTATTATTCCAATAATAAAAACCCATGTTCTAAAGCCAACTGGTTGTAATAATTGACCTAACACGATAAGAGCAAAACAAATCTTACTAATATCGTAAGAATATTTTGCTAAGTTTTTAGTTTGTTCTTTATTCATTTATTTTACCGGAAAAAAGATCTGTGTTTCCCACTTGCTCGTATCTGGCTCTTGTGTAGGATCAGTTACATATACTTCCCATGGGGCTCCGGCAACAGTATATCTGTTATCTCTTACGTAGTCCTCAATCGCATTATATACCCTTGCTAATTCTTCATATTTACCAAAATGAGATGCCGTGGCTATGCTGCCTGCGGGTATTTCTCCGGCAGTAACCCTGCCTGATCCTTCTCCTGTTTCAGCAACAGGCATTCCCGCTTCCAGAACACAAAGCCCTTCCGGGTCCCACTTGTGCCAAATAGAAAATGGCTGTCCGGTAACGGTTGCACCCGATCTTTCAATATGTGTCATGATCTCACCAAAAAGCGTGGCTAATTTTGAGCTGATACCCTGCAGATCGGTAGAATCTTTAATGGAATACATTGGTTGAGCTTTGATGTACCTGATCTCTGTTTTTGGCATGTTTTCGCATAGTTCTTTTAGATTTGCTAAACCATGCTCAAAATCAGGCCCCACCATTCCATCCATCATTAAGCCAAAGAATTTGTGAATGGGGTTCATACCCATATTCATATCCATCGCCCAGGTTACTCTTATGCTATCTAAGGTATCTTTAAATTTCCAGTGACCATATCCGGGATTCATTCCTTCAAATTCCAGCTTTGTATTAATAGAATCGAATGGGTAACTTCCAATGATTATAAAACTTCCTTTACCAACTTCTTTGTGCTCGCTATCCCAACTATGTTTACTACCCAATCCTCTTTCCGGCCCTTCGTATGTTGATTTCATATCCGGATCTTTTTCATACCATGGACCCCACTTCTTCCAGTTTCTGAGAATGTTTACCTGGTAAAATATTGTTTTAGCCGAAGCATTAATAAAAGCAGAGCGCTCTACATGTACCGCTGATGGTATTACAAAATACAGCAATAGGATTAATACCACTAATCCTATTCCTATTTTTATAAGTGTTTTCATAATGTTAAGTTTTTTGGTTAAGGCTGCAAATATAGAAAAAATCTTCCCGTCAAAGCATCAGGAATACAAAGTTTTATTATCTTGCACCCATGAAACCGTTTTGCAAAAACTTGTCCCGACCCCACGCATATATGGAAAATAGAGATAAATACAAAAGAACAAAAAATGAAACCACTAATTACACTAATTAATAATTACACT
>VRUD01000098.1:0-2607 GCA_019456305.1 Cytophagales bacterium
TTGATGATTAGATGATTAGTGAAAGGAAGTCCGCTAAAGCGGACTGAAACACTGGTTATATGATTTCTGTACACCACGATAAATCGTGGTGCTATTCTTATATGGGGGGGGGCAGTTTTTAGAATTTTAATAAATAAACCAAAAATCAAAGGGTATTACATCCTCATTTTATATATTTTTATCATTTACCGGACAACAATGATTTTTTTTCAATTTCATTTGCAAGTAAAAAATATTTTTTTTTAAATTGGCACGTTTTATGACTTATAGTGTATTTATGTGCCTTTCCTACGAATTACGAATTTGACCGAATTACGAATATTCTATCCCTTCATTCGTAATTCGATTTCATTCGTAATTCGTAGGAGATTAACTATTTTAAAATGAAAACAAAACATAAAATTCTACACTTTATCATGCCTATTTCATATCGAAGTCCCAACTGTCTCGGGATAAACTCCGCTAAGATCCACCCAAGTACTCGAAGAATCTGCCTACTTCTTGCTGCTTACTGCCTATTGCCAACTATCAACTGCCTACTGCCCACTGTTTCAGTTGCCCAAAGATCAAACTGGACTGTTTACAATACATCTAATTCAGATTTACCAGATAGCCGCGTTAATGCAATTGCCGTAGATAAAGATGGCAGTGCATGGATCGGCACACAAGATGGCGGCCTTGCAAAATTAAATAAAGATTCAACCTGGACGGTCTGGAAAAGACAACAAGAAGGTATAAGTGAAGGGCCACCCAGCAGCCTTATAAATTCAATAGCAATTGATATGAACGGAAATATCTGGATTGGCTGCGGAACATTATCAGGCGGCTTAACCAAATTTGACGGATCGGAATGGATTACTTATAATATGGATAATTCTAAATTACCTGACAATAAAGTCCATTCAGTTGCCATTGATAAGTTAGGTGTTGTCTGGGCTGGCACCGGTAAGGGATTGGTTAAATACAACCCGGATGGACAACTTTGGACTATCTATAATTCAGAGAATTCTGCTTTGCCTTTTGATGACGTAGGCCCGATTGCTATTGACAGAAGTAATAACATATGGATTGGAACTTTTGGCGGAGGACTGGCAAAATTTGACCAGGAAGAAGAAAAGGGTAAAGAGTGGACAGTTTATCAACATAAAAAAAAGAAGGGCTTGCCTGATAACAGTATCTGGTCATTGGCTATTGATAAAAGTGGTATTGTATGGATTGGTACTGCCCGTGCCGGTCTTGTAAAATATAATCATGAGGATTGGATAACTTACGGTACTTGGAATTCAGACATACCCTCTGATGGTATTACTTCTATAGCTATTGATAAAAATGGTACTAAATGGCTTGGTACGTTGGATGGAGGGTTGGTGCGGTTTAACGGCAAAACCTGGAAGGTACTCAATTCATCCAATTCAGGTTTCCCTGACGAAAGCGAAAGCGTGATCACCGTTATTACAGATGATGAAGGGAATAAATGGGTTGGAACCAGGGGAGCGGGTTTGGCAGTTTTTAAATAATTCCTTGCGCAATAATAAGGTGATCTTTAATTGTTTAATAAAAATATTAATAATACGAACTCTCTCAATAATATAAAAATATGTCTTGCACAAGCAAAGGCAGCGTAATGGCAGGCGGGCAGGTCGGCAGGCAGGTAAAAAAATAATCCTGTTCTTTTTTATAGCTATCTTTGTGCACTTTTTATTATGAAAAACTTGATTTTTTCATCAATTTCCTATAACTTGCGGGGTAATTTTTAAAGCCCCACTACCCCGTAAGTGATGGGGATTTTATGTCATAAATCTATGATGAAACCACGAATTACACAAATTAAAATACTTAAAATACTTAAAATACTTAAATTTTAGGCATTTTAAATTTTAAGTATTTTAGGCATTTTTTAGTGTAATTCGTGTAATTAGTGGTTTATTTTTTATTTATGTTTTAGCGCATGCGTTCATCATTATTATTCATCATTCTATTATTTTTCTTCCTTCCGGTAGCCGCACAACCCAGAACCCAGTACCCAGTACCAAGAACCGTTCTCTTAGACACCTGCCCCCCGCCACGCACCATCACCGTACCCACAAAACCGGGTGGCTCTTACGTAAAACAATACCGAAGCGGCCCGAGAACCATACCATTAATACCGCCTAAAGCAGCGCCCGCCACCCCACCCTTTGCCAACTTCACCACTTACAACACAGAGCAGGGGTTGGCTCTCTCCAGCATTGCCTGCGGCTACATGGACAAAAGCGGAAACCTTTGGTTCGGCACATTAGGCGGAGGCGTGAGCCGCTATGACGGGAAATCCTTTACGACTTTTAGTACGGCACAGGGGCTGGCGCATAATAATGTAAGGAGCATCACCGAGGACAAAAGCGGAAACCTTTGGTTCGGCACATATGGCGGAGGCGTGAGCCGCTATGACGGGAAATCCTTTACGACTTTTAGTACGGCACAGGGGCTGGCGCATAATAATGTAAGGAGCATCACCGAGGACAAAAGCGGAAACCTTTGGTTCGGCACATATGGCGGAGGCGTGAGCCGCTATGACGGGAAATCCTTTACGACTTTTAGTACGGCACAGGGGCTGGCGCATAATAATGT
>VRUD01000098.1:2707-13787 GCA_019456305.1 Cytophagales bacterium
GGCGGAGGCGTGAGCCGCTATGACGGGAAATCCTTTACGACTTTTAGTACGGCACAGGGGCTGGCGCATAATAATGTAAGGAGCATCACCGAGGACAAAAGCGGAAACCTTTGGTTCGGCACATATGGCGGAGGCGTGAGCCGCTATGACGGGAAATCCTTTACGACTTTTAGTACGGCACAGGGGCTGGCGGACGGGGTGGTGTATGACATGGTGGAAGATAAAGAGGGCGTGCTATGGATTGGAACGAACCTGGGGTTTAGCGGATTATCATTCCTAACGCAGGGAATAGAGGGATATGTACTGCCCCACGCTACCCCCCAACCCCCTGAAGGGGGAGAGCCACGCGCAGGGGCAATAGAGGGAATAAAGGAAATAAAGGGGGCTGGGCTGATGAATATTAGTAACGAGGAGTTGGAAAATTACACGCCCGTATGGGAAATCTACAACAACAATACGGGCTGGCCGATAAAAGATTTGAATACGAATGCGATGTGCTTTACGAAAGTGGGGCTGCCGCACGGCACTGAAGAAGATATAGGGGTAATATGGGGTGGCTGTGGGGATGATAAGGTGATACGTTTTGACCCTAAAGCAGTACACAAAAACTATGAGCCGCCAACGGTTGTCATTCAGAGCATACGCATACAAGAGGAGAATATTTGTTGGTATAATCTAAATCAACGAATAACGAATTTGTACGAATATACGAATGATGATACCCTGCGAATTACGAATTGGGCATGGGAGTCCGACTCCAAGTCGGGCTCCCACTCTGCTGGAAAGCATTCGGAGCCCCACCTGGAGTGGGACTCCGATGACAGTACCATCCTCGCCCAACAAGAAATAATCACTTACGGACACACATTATCTACAGCTGAGCGCGACACCATGCGCCTTCGGTTCGAAGATATACAATTTGACGGCATCACCCGCTTTTATCCCCTGCCGCGTTACCTTGTACTGCCTTATCAATACAATCATGTTACGTTTGAATACAATGCGATAGTAACGGGCAGGCATTTCCTGGTGAATTACCAATACTTCCTTGAAGGGCAGGACGAAAAGTGGAGCCCGGTAACAAAAAAAATGGATGTTACTTACGGCAACCTTTTTGAAGGGGAATACACCTTTTTGTTGAAGGCGCAAAGCCCGGATGGTATTTGGAGCGAGCCGGTAACTTATACTTTCAAAGTATTGCCCCCCTGGTGGCGCACATGGTGGGCATACGGGATATATGGTTTTATGGCTATCATGGTTATATGGTTAATTGTGTGGGCAAACGGGAGGCGGCTGATAGCACAGAAAAAATTGCTGGAACAAAAAGTAGAACAACGAACAAAGCAATTAAACCAGGAGAAAAAAACAGTACAGGGAAAAAACGAAGAATTGAACACACTCATTGAGGAGCTTAAGCAAAGTAATGATGAGATAGCATCACAAAAAGAAGCAATGCAGGAGAAAAACCAGGAATTAAACACGCTCAATGAAGAAATAACGGCACAAAGAGATAAAGCAGCATATCAAAGAGACGAAATACAGGACAGCATCAATTATGCCCTGCGTATTCAGGAGGCAATATTACCGCCCGAAGAACATGTAACCAAAAGCATTCCCGACCATTTTATACTTTTCAAACCACAGCAGACCGTAAGCGGAGATTTTTACTGGACGGCTCAAAAAGGGAACAAGATGATATTAGCTGCCTGCGACTGTACCGGCCACGGAGTGCCTGGCGCTTTAATGAGCATGCTCGGAGCAGCTTTACTTAATGAGATTGTAAGTAAAGCTGAATTTACGGATATAAAAGCAAGCAAAATATTAGACCAATTACGCCAATTAATAATCAAATCACTCCATCAAACAGGCAAAATAGGAGAAGCACAGGAAGGAATGGATGCTGCAATAACCGTTATAGATATCAGCCCCCCTCTAACTCCCCCCAAAGGGGGGAGAACTGGCCAACACTCTACCCTTCCCCAAGGCAAAAGCGATGGCAAAGTCCCCCCTTCGGGGGGATTTAGGGGGGCTGCTCCCTCAGCAAAATCACTCCAATACGCAGGCGCATTCAACTCTTTATACCTGATCAGAAATGGCGAGCTCATAGAAACAAAAGCCGACAGAATGCCCGTAGGCGTACATTTCAAACAAGACGTACCATTTACAAATCATCAAATAAAAATAGAGCCAGGCGATGTCATATACACTTATTCAGACGGCTATGTAGACCAAATAGGCGGCACCGAAAACAAGAAAATCAACTTCCGCAGATTCAAAGAATTATTATTATCAATACACAAAAAACCAATGGCAGAGCAAAAACAAATACTCGACACAAACCTGGAAAAATGGCAAGCCCACACCAACCCCGAAACAGGAGAAAATTACGAACAAATAGACGATATATTGGTGATAGGGATGAGGTTTTGAAATAATTTTCTCGCAAAGCAGCAAAAAAAAGGTTCTCGCCAAGGCGCAAAGAGCGCAAAGAGAAAACAAAATAAAACTTTGCGTTCTTTGTGCCTTGGCGAGAAAAAAATATATGACAGAAAACGAAATTGCAAAGATATTAGTTAATATATTTTTGAAAATTCATAGGGCTTTAGGTCCTGGCTTGCTGGAATCTGTTTATGAAGCAGCAATATGTTATGAACTTGATAAGCTTGGAATAAAATATAAAAGACAACAAGGAATCGCTGTAGTTTATGATGAAGTAAAAATGGACATTGGTTTTAGAGCTGATATAATTGTAGAAAATAAAGTTATAGTGGAAATTAAATCTATAGAAGCAATTGCACCAGTTCATCAAAAAACATTATTGACTTACTTAAAACTAACTGATTTAAAATTAGGATTACTTGTCAATTTTAATGTAAATATAATAAAAGATGGTATTACAAGAATAGTCAACAATTTATAATTCTTGGCGCCCTTTGCGGCTTTGCGAGAAAAAAAATAAATTATGGAAAATCTACAAATAGAAAAAACATACAGAACCCCCGCAGTATCGCTTGATGCTCAAAAAGGGTTGCTCGAAATTAAAGGAATGTCAATACCCGGTAATACAAAAGAATTTTATTTACCAATAATGAAATGGATTGAGCAATACTGCCAACACCCAAAAAATAAAACTGTGGTAATAATGCAGTTTGTTCTCTATAATACAGCTACGGCAAAATATATAATGGATATGCTCAAAAGTTTTGAAGCCCTCTATAAAAAAGGGTTTGACATAAAAGTTAAATGGCAATATGAGCAAGATGATGAAAGTTGTGAGTTAGATGGAAAGGATTATGCCGAATGGCTTGAAGTACCTATTGAAGTTGTAGAAGTGTAACTCAATTGTAACTCAATTGTAACTCAATAGTAATTTAATAGTAATTCATTGGTAATTCAACTGAATTACTATTGAATTACTATTGAATTACGTTATATTGTGATCATAAAATACATTCTCTTATTCCCTTATTTCCTTTTAGTCGTTATGCCAGCAAATTCATCGGATGACCCCAACGCATAACCCGGAGAGTCATCCGATGATAGCCAACCCTTATTTCCCTATTTCCTTACCCCCTTATTTCCCTATTCCCTTATTCCCATTTTCCATTAGCTTATAATTAGCCGATATAGGAAAGTGATCAGAGTAATCTACTTCATAATGTGTTTTAAATGAATTTATAGTGAAGCATCTGCTGGCAAATTGATTGTCAATCCTCAAAAACGGGAATTTACTGTTATAAGTAAATCCAAAGCCATTGCCGGCTTTTTCAAAAGCGTTATTTAAAATTTTATCCAGGGTTTGGTAAGTATAACTGTAAGGCGTATCGTTCAAATCTCCGCAAACCACTACAGCGTATGGTGAATTATTGATATGACTTATCAGAATATCAAGCTGCCTGCTGCGTAATATAGACACTGTTTTAAAGAGATGAAGTAAATTTTTACTTTTTGATAAAATATCATTCTTTTCTTCTGCATATTTGAAGATATCTTTTCCCTTTATCAGCAATGATTGAAGGTGTATATTGTAAATCCTTATTGTATCTGCTGACCCGCCCCGATATAATCGGGGTTTATTGATTTGGTGACCTGCCCCGATATAATCGGGGTTTGTTGAATTGGTGATTATAACATCAATATAAGTAGCCTGATTTAAAGTGTTATTACCAAAATCAAGATCTCCTTTGTTTATAATTGGAAATTTAGAAAATGTAATGATCCCGAATTGAGCGCCTATTCTATTCGTCAGGGCTGTAGAAAAGTAGTAGTGCCCTTTTCTTTTTCCTGATATCTTATCAATAGAATTAAATATATCTGATTTTTTATCATAAAAAAATTCCTGGAGGCACAAAATATCAGAATTGATATCAGCAAGCCAATCAATCATCTTCCCTGGCGAATCATTATTCTCATCCCTCAAGCGAGCGTAGGTATTAAATACCCTCACATTATAACTTATAACCATTAGACCGGAGGAGAAATTCTGATTATCCCCCCCCGAGTTACCAGGGGGGACAGGCGGGTCAAAACCAGGTATGAACGTACTTTTTATAAATTTGATGCCCAATAACAGCACTGTAATTGATAATATTGACCTGAAAGATTTTTTGAAAAACCAATAAATGATAAAAAAAAGGTTTAATAAGAGCATAACAGGTATGCTTAAGGCAAAAATTGCAGGTAACCAAAAGATGTCCGGGGGTACATAAGAGGATAAATATGCAATGACTGCAAAAAATGCAACAATGATATTGATCCGGAAAAACAGGTACGTTTTCAAAATTTTATAGTATCGGAATTTCAATGTTTAAGTGAAACTTATATTCAAATCTATTATTTGTGCTCTTAATGAACAGTTGCTGGGCTCTGGTTACTGGGCTCTGGACAATTTGCTTTCGGCAGGCAGGTTGGTAATTCTTTCTGACAGTAATCACTACCTTTACCCAGCAACCAGTACCCAGCAACTAATTTCTTAATTTCACTTCAATATATCGAGATTTCACTTTTTAATTAATTTGCGAAGATAAGTTCTTTATATTTTGGGATTGTGGAATTGGGATTTATTTTGTCCCACGCATTGCGGGATGAAGTTTCTATATAGTGGGGTAACATAAAGAACCGGTCTAACGTATAAATATTTTATAAAATTTTTGTTTTTATTGTATTTTTATATTACTTTTGCGGTTTAACCGGTAAGATAAATAATGAGAGGGGGTATTAACCCCTTTTTTTATCATAAATAAATTATCATGATATGGACAGTAATGTATTAATTGAGTCATTTGCAGAATTTGCAAATTCAAAAAAGATAGATCGCCCTACAATGATGAACATACTAGAGGATGTTTTCAGGACAATGATAAAGAAAAAATTCGGAACAGACGAAAATTTCGACTTTATTATTAATGCTGATAAAGGAGACCTTGAAATTTGGCAGAATAGAGAGATCATTCCGGATGATGTAGAGATTGAGCAACCTCATTCACAAATTTACTTATCAGAAGCGAAAAAGATTGAGAAAGACTTTGAGGTTGGGGAAGAAGTTGCAGAAGAGGTACCTCTTTCAGATTTTGGCAGGAGATTGGTACTGACAGCACGCCAAAATCTTATGCAAAAAATAAGAGATCTTGAAAAAGATGTGGTGTTTGCCAAATATAAGGAACTTGTAGGTGAAATTATTACAGCAGAGGTATACCAGATATTAAGCAAGGAGGTGTTATTACTTGATAATGATGACAATGAGCTGGTGGTACCAAGATCTGAACAAATTCCTAAAGATAAATATAGAAAAGGAGATAATATCAGGGCTATCATTGATAGGGTAGAGATGTCTAATGGTAATCCCAGGATCATACTTTCAAGAACATCAAATATGTTCCTTGAACGTCTTTTTGAAAGTGAAGTTCCGGAAGTGTATGATGGACTTATTACTATAAAAAAAGTAGTACGCGATCCGGGAGAAAGGGCAAAAGTATCGGTTGAATCTTATGATGACAGGATAGATCCGGTAGGAGCCTGTGTCGGCATGAAAGGTACAAGAATTCACAGCATTGTACGTGAGCTGGAAAATGAAAATATTGACGTAATCAATTATACTGAAAACCTGGACCTTTATATCTCCCGTGCATTGAGTCCTGCCAAGGTCAGTAAAATAGAAATTGACCATGAAGAAGGCCGCGTTGCAGTATACTTAAAGCAGGATCAGGTATCACTGGCAATAGGCAAGGGTGGACAAAACATAAAATTAGCAAGTAAGCTGATAAACATGGAGATAGATGTTTTCAGGGAATTAAGCGAATATGAAGTAGATGAAGAAGATGTAGGATTGGAAGAATTCTCTGATGAGATAGAAGAATGGGTCATAAAAGAACTAAAGAAAATTGGATTAGATACTGCAAAAAGTGTGTTGACTCTTGGTAAAAAAGACCTGGTCAAAAGAACTGATCTTGAGGAGGAAACAATAGAAGAAGTACTAAATATTCTTAAAAAAGAATTTGAAATCGAGTAACAAATAAAGTACGAAGTACAAATAATATCTGAATTCGTACTTCGTACTTCAATTGTGGCAGAAGAAAAAAAAATACGACTCAGTCATGTTGCCTCCAAGTTGAATGTAGGACTTTCAACTATTGTTGAGTACCTGGGCAACAAAGGATTTAAGGTTCAGAATAATCCTAATGCCAAAATTACGTCCAAACAGTTTGAAATACTGATGAAAGAATTTCATTCATCAGTATTAGATAAGCAAGACGCATTAGATATCACTATTGACAAAAAACACGACTCAAATCTTATAACTGATACAATATCACAGGCAGAAGAGAGGCGAAAATACAAAGACGAAGAAATTTCAATAAAAGATGTTTTTGCTACTCGTTCTGAAACCAGCACAAAAGAAAGTGAATCTTTTAAAAAGCAGGATAATAAATTAAAAGGAAAGGACCCTGACAATGTAGAAGGTGATGTAGAAAAAATAAAACTTGAAGGAGTTAAAATAGTTGGAAAAATAGATCTGCAAAAGTACAACAAGAAGAAGCCTGGTGAAAAGGATAAGCCAACACAGCAAGAAAAGGCTGAAATATTACCTTCTGATACAAAAGGTGTAAAAAAAGACGATAAAGATGCTGTTGAGAGCGTTGGTTCAAAAGCTGAGCAACTTCAAGGCTTAACTGTTGTTGGAAAAATTGATACCCCGCAAAATAATAAAAAGAAAAAAGCGGTTGCTTCATCTGATAAAATTCTTCAAAACAGAAACAAGCGAAAAAGAAGGAGAGTAAACGTAGAAGGCCATCACCAAAAACTAGATTTAAAACAACATTTTAACAGGGATCGTAAATCCAAAAAGGGGAGAAGATCCAGAAGAAAAGAAAAACTACAAGTCTCAAATAAGGAAGTTCAGGAACAAATCAAAACTACGCTTGCAAAATTAAGTAGTGGAGGTAAAGACAGTAAAATTACCGGGGCAAAATATAGAAGAAAGAAACGTTTAGCAGTTACTAGTGAACAAGAAAAGAATTTAATAAAGGAAGAGCAGGAGGCAAAAATAATTAAGGTTACAGAATATATCTCTACCAATGATCTGGCATCCATCCTGGATGTTTCAGTAAATGAAGTAATATCTGTGTGTATAGATTTGGGCATGTTTGTATCTATCAATCAAAGATTGGATGCTGAGGCGATTACAGTTATTACAGATGAATTTGGATATGATGTGGAGTTTACTACTATCGAACAAGAAGAAATTGTAAATGTGCTTGAGGAAGATAAAGAAGAAGATCTATTAGAAAGAGCTCCAATTGTAACTATTATGGGCCATGTTGATCATGGTAAAACTTCTTTACTTGATTATATCAGAAAGACAAAAGTTATTGAAAAGGAAGCAGGAGGCATCACGCAGCATATTGGCGCCTACGAAGTAACTACTGATAGTGGTAGTATGATCACGTTTTTAGATACTCCTGGTCATGAAGCATTTACTGCAATGAGAGCACGTGGGGCGAAATTAACCGATATTGTCATAATAGTAGTGGCAGCTGATGATGGTGTAAAGCCACAAACAAAAGAAGCGATTAACCATGCACTGCTTGCTGAAGTACCGGTTATTATTGCTATAAATAAAATAGATAAACCTGGAGCTAACCCGGAAAAAGTTAAAGAAGAGCTATCAAAAAAGAATATTCTGGTAGAAGATTGGGGGGGCAAATACCAGTGTCAGGAAATATCCGCTAAAAAGGGCACTGGCATACCTGAATTGCTTGAAAAAGTTCTCCTTGAAGCTGAACTTCTTGAATTAAAAGCCAATGCAAATAAAGATGCATCAGGCATCGTAGTTGAGGCTACATTAGATAAAGGCAGAGGTTATCTTACCAGCGTGCTAGTACAAACAGGAACTATAAAAGTCGGTGATATAATATTAGCAGGGTCATACTATGGCAGGGTAAAGGATATGACCAATCATAACGGAAAAAAAACAAATCAAGCCGGTCCCTCAATGCCTGTACAGATTTTAGGTCTGAATGCTGCCCCTCAGGCAGGTGATAATTTTCATGTAATGAAATCAGAGAAAGAGGTTCGTGAAATAGCTGCAAAAAGAGAGCAAATACATCGGGAACAGAAGTTTAGGACAAAAAAGCATATAACGCTTGATGAAATAGGCAGACGGTTAGCCATAGGTAATTTTCAAGAGTTGAATCTAATTGTTAAAGGAGATGTGGATGGGTCTGTTGAAGCGCTAACTGATTCGTTACTAGAACTCGCCATTGAAGAAATTGATGTAAATGTGATCCATAAGGGGGTGGGACAGATCTCGGAATCTGACGTCATATTAGCTGCTGCAGCAGACGCCTTGATCATAGGTTTTCAGGTTAGGCCATCTCCCGGCGCCAGAAAATTAGCAGAAAAAGAAGAAATCGAGATCAGGCTATATTCTGTTATCTATCATGCTATCGAAGAAGTGAAGGATGCAATAGAGGGTATGTTAATACCTGCTGTAGAAGAAGCAATTTCAGGAACCGCAGAAGTAAGAGAAGTTTTTAAAATTAATAAAGTTGGTACTATTGCGGGTTGTTATGTAACTGATGGGACGATCAGTAAAAATGTTGATATCAGGTTGATAAGAAATGGTATTGTAGCTTATTCCGGGCAGATCGATGCTTTGAAAAGATTTAAAGATGACATCAGTTCTGTGAAAACAGGGTATGAATGCGGTATTAGCATCAAAGACTTCAACGACATTAAAGTTGGAGATTTGATTGAAGGATTTGAAGAAAGAGAGGTAAAACGCTAATAATTCAACCGTATTACAACTGAATTAATTGCTTATCAGCTACAATATTAAAGGTAGCAGTCGCCATTGCCGTTGGTTGTGTTTCATTTTTTCTGTAAATATATCCATGGATCACGCAAATTTTCCTGCCCCGGAAAACAACCTTAGTCTGGATTATCAGGTTGTCGCCCAGTTCTATTGGCAGGAAATAATTCACCTTAAGCTCAACCGTTGAGCAGAAATCACTGTCATCCATCGTAGTAAACGCTGCTGCACCACAAGCAAAATCAAAAAATCCTGAAATAACTCCACCATGAACCCGTCCTGCCGGTGAAAGATGGTCTTTACGGATCTTTAAACTTCCTTCAACACTTTGCTTTTTACGATCAAACTTCAGCATTTTATAGCCTAGCCATTCACCATATTTGTCAGGGTAATGAAAATGCTTGAGACCTAGTTGTGATTTAATAGATTTTTCAGACATTTTATATTAAATTGTTGAGTCCACTCTAAAAAGTAAAAAATTGAAAAGAAATCGTTTCTCGCAAAGACGCAAAGTTCGCAAAGGATTGAATATCAATTAGTTAAGTATATAACTTTGCGCTCTTTGTCCCGCACTTGCGGGAAGAACCAAAAACACTTTTTAGAGTGGACTCATTGTTTAATTACCAAAGATCATTTACAATATATTCTGCAATCTGCACCGCATTGGTAGCAGCTCCTTTTCTAAGATTATCAGAAACGATCCACATATTGAGCGTTTTTTGCTGGGAATCATCCCTTCTTAAGCGTCCCACTAAAACCTTGTCATTATTTTGTGCATCGATGGGCATAGGGTAGTTAAGCTTTTCAGCATCATCTTTTAAAACAATTCCCCGTGTATTTTTCAGGATATTTCTCACTTCTTTTAGATCATAGTCATCTATAAATTCTACATTCACTGATTCTGAATGTCCCCCCAAAACCGGTATTCTCACTGTGGTAGCTGTAATTTTAATACTGTCATCACCAAGAATCTTTCTGGTTTCATTGATCATTTTTACCTCTTCTTTGGTATATCCACTTTCTTCAAAATCACCTATGTGAGGGATTACGTTCAGGTCTATCTGATAGGGATAAACCATTTCATATTTACGATTTACGATTTTGGACCCGCCTGCCATAGGCCTTTGGCGGGCAGGTTTTGGATTTCGTCCCGCCTGTCCCACCGAATAACTCGTGGGGAAGTACTCGGGATCAAGTTTCGGGTTTCGGGTTTCGGGTTTCCTTTCACCCATCAATTGGTCAACTGCCTTCCTGCCTGAGCCGGTAACTGATTGGTAAGTAGAAACCACAATCCTATTTATCCCATATTTTTTATGTAATGGCGCCAGTGCCATTACCATTTGAATCGTAGAACAATTAGGATTGGCAATGATCGTATCGTTTTTTGTCAACAGATGCGCATTGATCTCAGGAACTATTAATTTATGACCGGGATTCATGCGCCAGGCAGAAGAATTGTCTATAACTGTGGTTCCTGCGTCTGCAAACTTTGGCGCCCATTCCAGAGAGATTGAACTACCCGCTGAAAACATAGCAATATCAGGGTGTTTTGTAATCGCATTTTCTATCCCTATAATCTTATACCCTGTACCTTTATACCTTATTTCTCTTCCGGCAGATCTTTCTGATGCCACCGGAATAAATTCAGTAACTGGAAAATCCCTTTCTTGTAAAATCTCAATTACTTTACTGCCTACTAAGCCGGTGGCTCCTATCAATGCGAATTTCATAAATAAAAAAAAGGTAAATGTAACTAATCAGTCGGCAGTC
>VRUD01000099.1 GCA_019456305.1 Cytophagales bacterium
CAAACTATTGAACTAATGAACTAAAACTAACAACCAAATAACTAAAACTAAAAACCAAAAACCATGAACTAAAATTTAATTTAAGTTACTTTTACTATTATGAAATCATTAATCTGTTTAATCTGTCTGATCTGTGTAAATGTAATCAGTATTTCAGCACAAAAAAATATGTCACTGCTGGGCAATACAACTTACATAGACAACTTGAATGATATTTGGGGTTATGTAGATAGCGCCGGTATTGAATACGCCCTGGTTGGCCTGAACAGCGGTGTCTCCGTAGTAGATGTTTCTACAGATCCCGCCAACCCCACCGAAGTGTTTTTTGCCCCTGGCGCAAATTCTACATGGAGGGATCTTAAAACCTGGGGAGATTATGCCTACATTACCAATGAATCATCAGGGGGGTTGATGATCATTGACTTGAGCACTTTGCCTTCGAACCCAAATCTAACTGTAACGAATTATACAGGTGGCGGCTTGTCTTCAGCACATAACATTTTTATAGATGAAAATGGTTTTGCTTATTTATTTGGATCTAATATTGGTTTAGGCGGTGCTTTGATCCTGGACCTAAGCAGCCCCACAGCGCCTGTACAGGTGGGGAATTTTAACCTATTCAACTTACACGATGGAATGGTAAGAGGCGATACATTATGGGGCGCTGCTGTAAATATGGGTTATTTTGCTGCAATTAATGTATCTAATAAAGCTGCCCCTTTCGTATTGGCAACTCAAAATACACCTAATAATTTTACTCATAACTGCTGGATCTCTGATGACAATAACACTTTGTTTACTACCGATGAACAAAGCAGCGCTTTTATCGGTTCTTATGATGTATCCAACCTGGCAAACATTACCATACTTGATAGTATCCAATCCAATCCGGGTTCGGGTGTCATTCCTCATAATACCCACGTTATTGGCGATTTTCTTGTTACCTCTTACTACAAGGATGGCGTCAATATCATTGACGTAAGCCGCCCGGACAATATGATTGAAGTAGGTTTTTATGATACTTATACACAGGGAGCAGGAAATGATTTTTTTGGGTGCTGGGGAGTTTACCCCTGGCTGCCATCGGGCAATATCATTGCTTCAGATATTAATAATGGTTTGTTTGTACTTGGGGCAAATTATGTTTACGGATGTTATCTCAAAGGGATCGTTACTGATAGTTTGACAGGTGATTCATTAAACAACGCACTTGCGGAGATCATCTCAACCACTGAGACTGCCCTTTCCGATGTGAATGGCCTCTACAACGCAGGCATTGCTGATAGCGGCACTTATGACGTACAGTTTTCAAAACCCGGATATATTTCTAAAATTATATCCGGAGTTTCATTAACCAATGGTGTTGTAACTGTTTTAAATGCCCAGTTGAAAAGTATGGCTCCCTTTACAGTTACAGGACAAGTTATTGAATTTGGTACAGGCAATCCAGTTCCCAATGCAGGTGTATTAATTGAAAACATTGATTTTCAATACAATGTTACCACCGATTCTTCCGGTAATTTTACCATACCCAATTTTTTCCAGGGGAATAATTATGAAGCTACAGCAGGGAAGTGGGGATATATCACGAATTGCCTGGTAAATCAAGCTTTTACACAAATTAATAATACCGTATTGATAGAGCTTGACAAAGGTATATATGACGATTTTACCTTCAATTTCAACTGGACAGTTACAGGTATGGCTGCCACCGGTATCTGGGAAAGAGGCAAGCCGGTTGGAACCGACTACATCGGAACCGGTGATGCAAACCCGGGAGTAGATGTTTCACAAGATTGTTCTGGTTTTGCTTATGTTACAGGCAATGGCGGTGTGAGCGCGCCTTTTGATGATGTTGATGATGGCAATACCGTCTTAACATCTCCTGTATTTGATTTATCATCCAACACTTGCTCTTTTTTGAATTATTACAGATGGTTTTTTAATGACGGAGGAGCCGGCTTTCCCAATGATACATTGCACGTTAAAATAACAAATGGCACAACAACCGTAACCATTGAGAGTGTAGATGCTTCTTCAGCGGGTAATTCGTCCTGGGTATTTCGATCTTTGAAAGTTTCTGATTATATAACTCCAACAGCTACTATGCGGGTAATATTTGAGACATCAGATTTGCCCGGAAGTGGTCACTTAGTTGAGGCCGGTGTGGATAAATTTGAGATCATAAGTTCTGATATTACTCTGGCAGGAAACTTGTTAAAAACAGACGAATCATTTCCCGGAGCAAATGATGGTACGGCTTCAGTGTTAATGAGTGGCGGTACTCCACCTTATACCTACTCCTGGGATCCAGGGGGACAAACAACCCCTTCTATCAGTGGCCTCCCATCTAATGTATATACTGTAACTGTCACTGATGTTAATGGATGTATTTTTATTGATAGCATTTTTGTAAATGTTTTGGTTGGTATTGATGAGCTTGTTAATAGAAATGCTACTATGAGGGTGTATCCCAATCCATTTAATGAATCTACTCAAATTGAGTACAAATTGAGCAACCCGGTCTTCTCTCATACAAAAATGGTCATTACGGACATATTGGGAAAAACTGTGTTTGAAATAGCGCTAAACAACGCTCAGGGTATCATCAATTTTAATGAGCCATTAGTCAATGGGACATATTTTATTAATATCATTAATGGAGACGGGTTCATTAAACCGATAAAGTTGGTAAAGATGGATTAGATGGACGATGTTTGATATCCAACATCTCACCCTGCGGGTGACCCCGACTTTGTCGGGGTAATATCTAATGTTAAATTGCATAAATAATCTATATAATTAAATTTAAGTCCAAAGCCCCAAGTCCCAAATTCCAAGTCTCAAATTCCAAGTAAAAAGTGAAAATATGGAGGCAGTTTTTTTCATTTTACTTTTTACTTTTTACTTTTTACTTGGAATTTCCAAAATCCATCTTCCATTATGTCGAATTCTTATCTGCAAAGGCATAAATTCTGTGAACCTCAAATTGCCGAACCTCCCTCTGAGAAACTGGGCATTGTAATAGTGATCCCCTGTTTTTATGAACCTGGCCTCACCAAAGCGCTTCAATCATTATATAATTGTGACAGGCCCTGCTGTGATGTTGAAGTAATCATAGTGGTTAATTCCCCGGAAGACAGCCCTAAAGATGTCTTAGAACAAAACATACGCACCATCCGGGAAGCAAATGCATGGATATTAAAACATATTGACAAAAAGCTCAGGTTCCATATCCTTCACTTTCCGGAATTACCACCCAAACATGCAGGCGTTGGACTGGCCAGGAAAATTGGCATGGACGAAGCTGTCAGTCGTTTAGAGCAGAGCCCCGCCAAATGGCGGGGCCATGCGCTAATTATCGTAAACTTTGACGCAGATTGCCTCTGCGAAAAGAATTATCTGAAAAGCATTGAATCTCATTTTAAAAATAACCCCCAAACACCTGCCTGCTCCATCTATTACGAACATCCTCTTGATAATTTAGAATCCGGTAGCGACTTAGTAGGAATTACAAAGTATGAACTATTTCTCCGCTATTACGTCATCGCATTGCGGTATAGCGGCTTTCCATACGCATACTATACGATCGGTTCCTGTATGGCTGTAAGATCTGATGTATATCAAAAACAGGGGGGTATGAACCGCAGACAAGCCGGGGAGGACTTTTATTTTCTGCAAAAGATAATCCAATTGGGAAATTTTACCGAATTAACAGCCACAACCGTTTATCCTTCTTCAAGACGTTCAACGCGTGTTCCTTTTGGAACCGGTAAAGCAATATCGGGCAGGATGTCGGCCAGCCCCCCTCTAACTCCAAGCCCACCTGAATCGGAGAAACGGGGAATTGGAGAAACGGAGAGAAAGAAAACGAAGCAATTCACCGATTCACCGATTCACCCATTCACCGATTCGGTAAGGAATAATGGCGGGGGGGGATTTAGGGGGGCTGTTAGCGGGGCTGTGAATTTAGGGGGAGATTATTATACATACGACCCAAAAATATTTGATGATTTGAAGATCTTCTTTTCAAAAATACCCCTGCTCTATCAAATGGTTCAGGTTTACCCCGTGAAATTCTGCGCAGCAGAACATTTCACCGGGGAAGGGAAACGGACAGGTAAATTTGGTGAGGGCGATGTCCAGAGGACATCGAGCCAGCATTACGGGATGGAAAGGGGGGCTGGCAAAAGCGATGGCAAAGTCCCCCCTTCGGGGAGGACGATGTCCAGTGGACATCGGGCCAGCATTGCGGGAGGCAGGGGGGCTGTGGATTTTTTAGATAAGCTGCCGCCATCGATCAGCGCTTTCCTGAAAAAAAATAACTTTATTGAACACCTCAGCGAAATACAGACAAACACCGTTTCTGAAAAAACTTTCATTGTACGTTTCTACAGGTGGTTCAACGGATTGAAGGTTTTACAGTTTGTCCACTTTGCCAGGGATAATTTTTATGATAATATACCCGTAGAGGATGCAGCCATTACTTTACTAAGATCATTAAATTATTTGCGTGGTAATGAAAGCAAAATATCAGCGAAGGATCTATTGTTTTACTTCCGCGATATGGACAAAAACAACATAGGAAAAAGAAAGCAATTGATGAAATTTTAAATCAGTAAAACCAACCACCTTGTGTCTATTAGACCAAATTTTATCAATTATGAACTTACAATATATTTCTGATGACAAGGGCGAAAAAAATGCAGTGATTATTCCTATTAAGCAATGGGAAATCATTGAAAAAAAGTTAGGAAAGCAAGGTATTATTGACGATCTAAAAGAGGCGTTTGAAGAAGTTAAGTTAATTAGAGAAGGTAAAATAAAACCTCAATCATTAAAACAACTTCTAAATGAGCTTTGAGATAATTTCTACCCCAACGAAATTAAAGAGCTTTTAGCGGATATCGGATTTCATACTTAAAACCTGCTAATTTGGAACGTTATTCATTTACAAAACTTATCTTTTTAACCAATTGCAGCAAGAGGTTCGCATTAGATTTATTATCAATATTAACAATTAACTGTTCCACAGAATTAAATTTTAGTCAAATATACGAAATAACTTACTTATGGGCATCTCTAAAAACTACATATTTTTTTAAAACACACCCCTTGCCCCTCTTGATAGAGGGGAATGTATGGTGTAGTTTTTAGAGATGCCCTTATATGTCGTAAACAATGTAAGGCACATTCAACCTTGAAGTACAACTAAATTTTTCGTAAAGCTAAAACAAAAAAATCTGATTAAATAGTTTTAAATCCCATTTTTAGCATAATTTTTATATCTGAAAAGCCTCTTTTTGATAATTTCAATAACTTTACACGCTCTAACATATTATTATTCTCGTAATATATTACAAGACTGCAAACAAAATTGATTTTTCGCTTAACCACAATATTGACATTAAATAAATTTGCCACACCTGCCCGCGCCATGCCCCGCCTGTTGGCGGGGCTATGCGCTATTGCTCTATTCCCGGGCTGCGTAAACACGAAGCACCTGAAAGAGCATGAATATTTATTGTATAAACAATCCATCAAAGGCAACAAAGATATTGACATTGAAAGTCTTGAAATTTTTTTAAGGCAAAAACCAAATCATAAAATATTAGGCTGGACAGCATATTTAAATCTTTATTATTACGGCACAAAAATTTATGATACTACAGCGATCAAAGAAGTGAATGAAAAAGTAAATAGCAAATACGAAAAGAAGCTTGCCCTTACCCCGGATACGCTGGGGAAGGATCAAAAAAAACGCGAACAATCACCTGCCCGCCACGCAAAAGCTCTTAGGACAGCAGGCGGGAAAGTTGACAAACTCAATAAAAAGCATAAGAAAAAAACAGATAAATTAAACCTAAAATTACAAGCAGGTAATTGGCTCATGCGGTCAGTAGGTGAACCCCCGGTAGTGTTTGACTCAGCATCGGCAGATGAATCTGTTAAGCATATAAGGCTATACCTCAAATCAGTGGGTTATTTCCAGGGCAATGCGATATATAGCGTTAAAACCAAGCGAAAAAAAATAAAGCTTACCTATCATATCACAGAAAATACCCCGCATTATTTAGCAGCAATTACTTACCACACCAACGATTCTATCATCGAGAGCATAATTACAAGTGATATTAAAAACTCATTATTAAAAACAGGTGATAATTATGATGAAGAAAAACTTTCATCAGAGAGAGCACGAATTGAAAAATTGATAAAAAATAACGGCTATTTTAGCTTTAGCCGCCAATATGTATTCTTTGAAATTGACACTTCTGATGGGGTAAAGGTTAAGGTATTGATAAAAGATCCCCCAAAAGGGCAGAAACATAAAGTTTTTACATTAGATGAAGTAAATTTTACTACAATCGAAAATCCCTCTGAAAAGACGGGACAAATCCGATCAGATACTTTAACCTATAACAACATACATTACAAGGTTTCAAGAGACCTCTTCTCAAAAAAGATACTAAATAACAAAATAAAAATTTACCCGGGTGAAAAATACAGCCTGTACAACACCATCCAAACGCAAAGACAATTGGCTAATCTGGATATGTTTAAATTCATCAACATTAATTATGATACGACCAATAACCGGTTCGTTGCAAATATTTTTACCAGGCCCTTTGAAAAATACCAGATCACCGATGAATTGGGCGTGAGCGTAAATGTTGGCCAGGGCCAGGGTTTACCCGGCCCTTTTGGGTACATAACGTTTAAAGATAGAAATATATTCAACAACTATGAAATATTTGAAGCAACTATCCGTGGCGGTATAGAAGGGCAGGCAAGTATCTTAGACCCCGAACAGGTTTACAAAAGTTATGACCTGGGAGCCAATGTTTCACTCACTTTTCCGCAAATCCTGATACCAACAAAGATCAGGTATAAATTTCCTGAATTCAATCATAAAACAAGATTATCGCTGGGGTATAATTTTGTTGACCGGCAAGATTATAAGCGAACAAACCTGAAAACTACCATGAACTATATCTGGCAAAAAGGCGCTTTTAAATTAACAACAATATCACCTTTTGAATTAAGTCTTGTTAGAACACGGGATATAGATTCAACATTTCAGGCCTATTTAGTCGGTTTATCTAACAAAGGAAACAATCTTCAACTAAGTTTCGGACGATCCCTGGTGTCAAGCTTCAATGCTGCTTACCAGTTTAATAATAATGAATTTGGGGTTAATAAAAAGTCAAGATTTTTCAGGATATATGCTGAATCCGGAGGAACTGTATTCAATCTATTGGATAAGAGTTTTCTGGAAAAAAATGATTCCATATTTAATCTTAGATTTTTCCGGTATTTAAAACTTCAAACCGACCTAAGATACTATCGCCCAATTACATCAAAAAGCAGTGTTGCCATGAGGTTCAATGGAGGCATCGCCAGGCCATATGATAGAAAAAAGGTACTCCCTTATGAAAAATATTTTTTCACTGGCGGCAGCAGCAGCAACCGGGCATGGAAGCCAAGACGTTTGGGGCCCGGCTCATTTATCCCTTTACTTGATGGCAACCCTGATTACAGGTATCTTTTTGAACAGCCCGGAGAAATTATCCTGGAAACCAATTTTGAATACCGGTTTAATATAGCCGGCTTTATTGATGGCGCTTTATTCGTGGATGCTGGCAATGTGTGGACAATAGAAGAAGATAACTCAAGGCCTGGTTCCGAATTTGATATTGAAAGTTTTTACAAACAAATAGCAGTTGGAAGCGGCTTTGGCCTGAGATTCGATTTTGTATTTCTTATCATAAGATTAGATGTTGGCATAAAAACCTGGGATCCGGCAAGGCCTCCTGAGGAAAGATTAGCTATAAAAAAAATTAGTTTCAGAAAACCTGATGATGAACATAGAGAACGGGTTCAGCCAGTATTTAATATTGGGATTGGATACCCTTTCTGATGTAAAATGTCACATATTGCTATCATTTTTTCATGTTTTATTTGTCACCATATAGTTTTCACATATTTTGAAGCGATTATAACAGGATCATTAGTAATAAGTTTCGTGTTCAATATTTTAGCTGTACCTGCAATCAATCTGTCATGTAGTTCTTTAATATCCTTAATTTCAAAAGCAGTCGCAATAACTTTTTTATCCAAAGGATGTTCTTTAAAATAAGAGTATTTTTTTAAATGCTTTTCTACATCTTTTAAAGATGTTTTGATTTTTTTTCCTTCATATAAATAACTGATTTCAACCAAAACCATAGCAGGTATAATAATTTCACACCTTCCATTTTCTGCCTCAGTAAACACCTTCTTAACCTTTGAACTTATTTTACGTTTTTCAATATGTAAAACAAGCGCCATTGTGTCTGACACGTAACTATTCAATTGGATATTTTTTTTTATAATCAATAAATTCTTCTTCTAAATGAGTAGTTTCATAGTTGCTTACTGTCCTCATTTCATCGTTGAGCATTTCATATCTGATTTCTTCATCGAATGCTTTAGGATTAAGTGTTTTTTTCCTGATAAAGAATATATAATCAGCAATTTCTCTAAGGGTTTCGGCAGGTAAATTTTTTATACCATTAATGATTAATTCTTCAAAGTTTAATGCTCTCATCTTTTATTTCTAATATTAATTCTAAAGATAAATAATATATTTTGTTTTTATCGTTTGTTCTGCAAATTTACTAAAATTTTGTCAGTTTTCTGCTACAAAAATTATAGCTAAACGCTATATTTTAATTTTTTTCAGTATTGTCAAGTCATGGTTTTGGTATTTTAATCATATTGTGTATAGTTGTCTATGATTATATACAAGTGTTTTATTTATATTTTCAATAGCCAACTTTTCATTTTGCAATATTACACCTTCTTTTTTAAATTTGCCAACTTTTTCTAAATGAATAATCGGGCTGAATTTGAAACTACCTGCATCGTGCTGTTTTAATGTTTTTCATATCATTATCCAGTTCATCATCATTCCATGAAAGAAAGTCGGTTTCAATTTCTACTTTTTCTGCTTAAAAAACATCAATACTCCAATAACTCCTTGAGTACTACCCCCACTTTTTCTGCATTGGGCAGCATCGCTTGTTCCAAACCGCTATTTAGCGCCACGGCAGGTAGGTTTTCTGCGCCCAGCGTGTAGACTGGCGCATCTAATATTTCAAAACATTCTTTGGAAATTCTGCCGGCTAAAGATTCTGCAAAAGAGTTCATCAGGGGCTCTTCGGTTAAAACCAAGACTTTATTGTGGCGTTTCACAGATTCAACAACGGCCTGCCAATCGAGAGGATTTAATGTTCGAAGATCGAGAATTTCTATAGAACCGGGGAATTTTTTACTCGCATTCTTTGCCCAATGTACTCCCATACCGTAGGTAATAATAGTAGCAGTAGCAGTGGCAGTAGCAGTTTGAACGATATTGGCTTTCCCTAATGGTAAAATATAATCAGAATCAGGTTCAAGGGTTTTAGCATCTTCTGTTCCCGGTACTTTAGACCAGTACAAACCTTTATGTTCCAGCATTACCACCGGGTTAGGATCCAGGAAAGAGGCTTTCATCAACCCTTTCATATCCGCAGCATTGGATGGATAAACTACTTTGATGCCTCTTATGGTCAATAAAGTAGATTCAACGCTGCCGGAATGGTAAGGCCCCCCGCTTCCATAAGCGCCAATAGGTATCCTTATTAATGACTGTACCGGAAACTTCCCCATAGAGAGATAACATGATTTTGAGAGCTCTTCTACTAACTGGTTGATTCCGGGCCATATATAGTCAGCAAATTGGATCTCTACGATCGCTTTACATCCAACGGCAGACATGCCGGCAGTAGAACCAACGATATATGCTTCCTGGATGGGGGTGTTGAATACCCTGGCATCGCCATATTTTTTTGCTAAAGTAGCCGCTTCCCGGAAAACTCCGCCAAGCTCGCCTCCTACATCCTGGCCGTAAAACAATGCTTCCGGAAATTCTTTTAATAGTTCATCCACAGCATGCAATGCCGCATCTACCATTACTACCTTTTCCGCTCCCTTTGGCACCCTGTTACCTTTTTCTTTTGTTACGGGGGTTGGCACAAATTCATGTTCTGTTACAGTTTTGGGGTCAGGATCAGGGGCTTTTAATGCTTTTTCATATTCTTCAATAACATATTTTTTTGCTTCTTTTTCAATCTTGTTCAGTGAGCTTTCAGATTCTCCTTCTTCTAATAAGTGCCTCTTTAATTTTGGAATGGGGTCATTTTTCTGATGTTCGGCCAGGTCATCTCTATACCACTCTTTTCTAACACCCGAAGTATGGTGGCCTAATAGCGGGCATTTTGCATGAACCAAAACCGGGGACCGCTCCGTACGCACGAAATAGATCGCTTCTGCCAGGCCGATATAAGATTGAATAAAATCAGAACCATCTAACCGGATCCGTTCCATACCCTTGAAGCCCGCAGCAAACTCATAGGCATCCATAGCGCGTACTTCTTTGGCAGAAGCAGAAATATCCCACTGATTATCCTGTACTAAATAGAGGATGGGCAGCTTTTTAAGCACAGCCATCTGGAAAGCTTCAGAAATCTCACCTTCCGTAATAGCGCCATCGCCCAGGGAACATAAGACGATTGCGGATTGCGGATTGGAGATTACGGATTTAGAATTGTGGATTGGAGATTGCAAATCGGAAATCGGTAACACCCTCCTACCCTCTTTATTAGGAGGGAATCTGGAATCTGTCTTTTCATCTGTATAATCTTTCCGATAGCTATCGGAATAAATCTGCGTTTCTAAATTCTGTGATTCAAGGTAAGCAATACCATGCGCCATTCCTGTAGCAGGGATCACCTGCATGCCTGTAGCTGAACTTTGATGGGGGATGGTGGGAAAACCCTCTCTCTTAACTGACGGATGTGCATAATAAGTGCGCCCTCCGGAAAAAGGGTCATCCCGTTTAGCCATAAGCTGAAGCATTAATTGAAGTGGAGAAAAGCCCATTGCCAGCAAAACAGAATCATCCCTATAATATAAAGAAGCAAAATCAAGTGGTAATAACTGCAATCCTGCCGCCAGTTGGATCGCTTCGTGCCCTCTCGAAGTGGCGTGCACGTATTTGCTGCAGATCTCCTTATTTTCTTCGTATGTTTCTGCCATTGCCTTGGCAGTAAGCATTAACCTGTAAGCTTTTAGGAGTAGCGCTTTATTTATTTTTGATTTTGTTTTTAATTCTGTTTGTGCGTTCATATATTTCTATAAAAACGGTTCGCCAATATTACAATAAAAATTAATTAAAACAATATCTTTGAAAATTGGAATGTTGGAATAAGGGTTGGCTATCATCGGATGACTCTCTGGATTATGCGTTGGGGTCATCCGATGAATTTGCCGGTAAAGTTGATTATCCAACGGGGTAAACTAATAACGATCATCATGAATAAAGAATCAATAAGTAATTATTTTAAAAAATTACAAGACGATATTTGCATTGCCCTGCAATCAGCGGATGGCAAAGCCAAATTCAAGGAAGATCTCTGGCAAAGAGCAGGTGGCGGGGGTGGAAGAACAAGGATTATTCAAAATGGAAATGTAATAGAAAAAGGCGGGATTAATTTTTCATCAGTTTATGGAAGAACTCCAGATAAAGTTTTAAAATCTCTAAATTTTACCGATTCTACATTTTTTGCAACCGGAATATCTATCGTTATACATCCAATAAGCCCAATGGTTCCAATCATCCATATGAATCTAAGATATTTTGAGATGAGTGTTATTAGCCAGCACCCAGCGCCAAGTACCCAGAACCCAGTACCAAGCAAATGGTTTGGCGGGGGGATAGATCTTACCCCTGTTTATATTGATTTAGAAGACGCTAAATATTTTCACAGCAGGTTAAAAGAGACCTGTGAACAGTACTCCACCTCTTATTATCCTCAATTCAAAAAATGGGCAGACGACTATTTTTTCATAAAGCACCGGAATGAAACAAGAGGGATAGGAGGGATATTTTTTGACAGGCTCAGCCCCTCTAACAGCCCCCCTAACAGCCCCCCTAAATCCCCCCAAAGGGGGGACTTTCCCACCACACTTCCCAAAGGGAAAGGGGCTGGCAAAAGCGATGGAATAGTCCCCCCTTTGGGGAGGACGATGTCCAGTGGACATCGGGCCAGCATTGCGGGAGGCAGGGGGGCTGTGGATTTAGGGGAGACTGCTATTTTTGAATTTATTAAAGAGGTAGGAAACGCTTTTGACCCGATTTATACTTATTTAATGAAAAAAAATAAGGATATTGCTTATGGGGAACCAGAAAAAAGATGGCAGGCATTAAGGAGGAGCAGGTACGTTGAATTTAATCTCATCTATGATCTGGGTACAAAATTTGGGCTGGATACAGGGGGGAGAACAGAATCTATCTTAATGAGCATGCCGCCTCAGGCATCGTGGGAATATAACTTTAAACCGGGTAAAGGAAGTAAGGAAGAAATGACGCTGAGATTACTAAAAAAAGGGTTGGATTGGATAGAAGTAGCCCCGCCCTTTTGATTATTAGTACTAAATAGATATATATATGTATTACATTTACTTATTTAAAAAACGATTAAAAAACTCATTATTTTAATAATCAAAAGAGCGGGGTAGGCAGTTGACAACGACCAATAGCCGAGTGAAATGTTCTGCTGCGTAGAATTTCACGGGGTAAACAAATTACCAATGACTAATTTATTAGAAAAAATAGATACTCTTGACAAGCAGCTATTCCTTTTTTTAAATGGGAAACACAATCCAATCTGGGATACCATCATGGCTTATGTAACAAGTACAAATTTCTGGATCCCCCTTTATGTGCTGTTGCTGCTGTTTTTAATATGGAAGTATAAATACGATTTGCGATTTACAATTTACGTGCCTCTGCTACCTTGGGATGAAGACCGACCACTAAAGCTTTGGCAGTCAGGCATACCTAAGCAAAAGGAGCCAGGAAGCAATTTAGGGTTTTTAATTAAGGAAAGCTGGCTGATCATTCTTGCTATTATCCTGCTCATCACTGCTTCCGATCTATTTTCATCATCTTTGATCAAGCCCCTTGTGCAAAGATTACGTCCCTGCCACAATTTGGTTTTACATGACTTGGTTCACGTGGTTGTTGGCTGCGGAGGGCAATACGGTTTCTTTTCATCACACGCATCCAATACTTTTTCTTTGGCAGTCTTTCTTTGGTTAATTACGCGGAACACGTGGCGCATGGAGCTTGGTGCATGGAGCTATGCGCTATGCGCTATGCGCTATGCGCTTCTCCTGTGGGCTACACTCGTATCATATAGCAGGATATACGTTGGGGTACATTATCCGGGGGATATTATTACCGGCGCTCTTGTTGGCAGTTTGTTTGCTTATTTGTTTTTTAAGGTTTATTTAAAAATAAGCCGTTTACTATAATTATATTAGTCTTTTACCGAAATATTTAAAATTCAAGTTCGTTTTTTTAGATATTTGTTGGTGGCAGTAATACTATTTTTTTATCTCTTTGATAATTTCATTTATAGATATGGCATAAACTTCTGTTTTTACCATAGAGTCAGC
>VRUD01000100.1 GCA_019456305.1 Cytophagales bacterium
AATGGAAATATCCAGGATTGTAATTTGACTGCAGGATTGCCAGGTGCAGGGGGCAATGGCGGATTTGGTGGCAATAATGGAATTGGTCTCAATGGCGGTATAGGCGGTAAACCAGGTTGTGATGTCGGACAAGGTGGAAATGGCGGAAAAGGCGGTGATGGCGGAATTGGCGGCAATGGGGGAAGCGCTCAAGCCGGGCAAAACATGGCATTATACCTTAACGGCACATCCCTGCTAAACAATGATTCTACATTTAATTTTTCCGCACAGCCAATTATTGCAGTTGACAACCACGGATGTACCGATGATATTGTGTTGGCAAATACAACTGCTCCGGGTACAACATTTGACTGGGATTTCGGCCCAAACGCTACACCACAGCTTGCCTCCGGAGCAAATCCTCCTCCGACACAATTCAATACCATAGAATATCAGACGATTGACCTTTCTATTGATGCAGGCGCTGCCTCTGTCTTCACAGATTTTGTAGGAATATTAACATCGGATTCCGCTTCGCAACCCACGATCATTGCTTCTGATACTACTTTGCTTTGCCCCGGTGATTCGCTGGAATTTACAAGCTCTGTGTTTGCAGCTAATTATGACTGGAAAATATATGATATCTTTTTGAACCTGCTGCAGGCATACAATGGGATCTCATTTTCCAGCATAGGAAATATTTTCAATATTCCAGGTACCTATTATGTTACTTTGATGACCACTTCGGATTGTTGTGGTAATTCTGTGCCGGATACAACAACGGTATTCGTAGATAGTCTCCCTGTTGCAGGGATTACAGGAATAGATGGCCTTTGTCTCGGGCAATGCGGCTATTTATTTGCAAATGGCGGAGATTCTTACTTATGGAGCAACGGATGGGTAACCGATTCAATGTATATTTGCCCGGCAACTGATACCACCGTTTCATTGATCGCCTTTAACAGCAACGGCTGCCCAAGCGCGCCCGTTGCGCATACCATAACTGTTGCTCCTTCAAACCTCGTTTATCTCTACAGTGACGATAGCCTTTTTATCTGTCCGGGAGACACTGCACAACTCCAATTAAATGCTTTAAGCACAAGCCCAAACCCCGGTATCATATATTACTGGTCTGATAATTTTGGAATGACTAATACAACCACCATACCAACATTACTAATTACACCGGTTACAACAACTGTGTATTATGTCCAGGCAAATGATAATGGGTGCCTTAGCCCGCCTGATTCTATTTTGGTGACCATGAGTGATCTGAAGGCGAACATTATTAGCAGCGCTAATATACAATGTGCGGGTGGAAATGATGGAAACGCCACGGTTGCACCAACCGGGGGACAGGATCCTTATGCTTATTTATGGAGCAGCAGCAGCGCTGATACATTTCCAACAGTAACCGGCTTAACTGCCGGTGTTTATACAATAACAATTACCGACAGCTTAGGTTGTACTGCCAAAGACAGCGTCACCATTACACAAGCAGATTCATTAGAAATAGAAACTGGAACGCTTGCATCAAACTGTGATTCTTCTGATGGTAAGGCAATCGTTTTTGTCAATGGCGGCATATTGCCTTACACTTATGAATGGTTTGATAGCTCCGGCACGCTTATCGGGACTGATACATTAATTGAGTCGTTAGCACCAGGTATTTATTGGGTTGTTATTACAGACAGCATGGGCTGTTCCGATTCTGCTTTTGCAAGCGTTGTTGCGCCTGCCGAATTTAATACAATGATTACCGATACAACACACGTAAGCTGCTATGGCGGTAATGATGGAAGCGCTACAGTTATTGTTGATCCATCAGGGCTTTACACAGGTACAGGCCCCCTTGTCTGGTCGTGGAATACTACTCCTCCACAAACTGATTCCACAGCCACCGGGCTGACTGCAGGCATTTACGAGGTGATAATAACCGATTCTATTAACTGTCAAACCAATGCGGTGGTAACTATTATTCAACCTGATTCCATAACTGTAAACATTTCAAAAACCGATGTTAACTGCTTTGGATTTGTTAATGGAACGGCAGAAGCTTCAGTTACAGGTGGAACTCCGGGTTATACTTATCTATGGTCGCCCATTGGTGGAACAGATACAATCGCTTCTAATTTACCTCCAGGAACTTATATTATTACTGTTACAGATTCGAACGGGTGTGTAAATGCAGGAGCTATAGTAATCGCTGAACCTGCTGCTGCATTATCTTTAATAACAGGATCTACCGATATCACCTGTAATGGCTTCAATGACGGGATGGCAACTGTAGATGCATCAGGCGGTACAAGTCCTTATACCTATTTATGGAGCGATAATCAAACTAAAGATACGGCTGCAGGTTTATCACCTGATACATTTTATGTAACCGTAACAGATCTCAATGGATGCAGTGAGCAAGATACGATAACCGTTAATGAACCCGCGCTTTTAACTTCAACTACAACTGTAACTAATGAAACCTGTGGAGAATCTAACGGAAAGGCAACCGTTATTGTTGATGGCGGTTTGAGGCCATATGGTTATTTATGGAATACTACCCCTGTACAATCTGATTCAACAGCTTCAGGCTTAGCAGCGGGGTCTTATTCAGTAATAGTTACTGATAAAAACGGATGTGTTGATTCTGTTTTTAATATAACAATAAATGATAGTTCGTCAGGTACTATGTGCCAGGCTTGTACGCTGAAAATATATAACGGCCTCTCCCCAAATGACGACAAAGTGAACGATGCCTGGATCATTGATGGAATTGCAGGTTCACCCAACGTGATCTTTGCCTGTACCCAAAATAAATATAAAGTAAAAATTTACAACAGGTGGGGTGATAAGGTATGGGAAAAAGATAATTATGATAACATAGAGGTAGTTTGGAATGGCAATAATAAAAATGGCGCACCTTTACCAGACGGCACCTATTATTATGTAATTGAAATAGATAACCCTTCCAAACAGATAATTTGGGTTACACAGGGTAATGAAACTTCTAAATATAAACCTGAAAAAGAGGGTGTTCATGGCTGGGTGCAGATATTACGATAGTGATACGATGGTCATACAATGGTCAGTACGATAGTCATACAGTTGTCAGTGGTCATTATTTTTCTATTGTCATTCCGAGTGAGTGGGTTGGCAAAGTTGATAGAGCGAACGAGGAATCTCCTGAAATAAAGGCACTGGCTTTAATTAGTGTCTGTCCATAAAGTCGGGTTTTTATCATTAACCCCGTCCTTTAGGGCGGGGTAGTTATGAAACCACACCTACCCCCGTTCCCCCCGCACCGCTTGCGGTGCGGGGGGAACGGGGAACTCGGAATGACGTTTTGTCCCCGCCCTAAAGGACGGGGTTAATAATATTTCGTTCCTAACAGGACTTTATAGACAGACACAGTTAATGTATGAATATTGATGAAATAATTAAAAAGAAAATTGAAGTTGAAACATCAAAACTACAAATACACCTTGTAGTGGTTATAGCTTTAGCGGGTGGAGTATATAGCTTATTTGATAAACTTCATTTTAACATTATAAATCAGATAATATTTAGTGTAGGATTCATTTTTTTAATAACTTTTGCAATTATTGTTTTAAGAAATTATATTACTATTATAAATTTATTTAAAAAATTAGATAAAGGAGGTAAAAATAATGTTTGAACTAGTAGGAGCAATAATATTTGGTATCATTTTAGTTTCTTTTTCAATTTCTGTATTAATACTTACATTAATAGAGGGAAGAGAAAATGATAAATGGTTAAAGGAATTAGAATAATGGCAAAAAAAATGTTGATTAAAAAACACAATATCATCCTAACAATAAGCTTTTTTATTTTCTGCACAGGTAAAGAGAAAGCCTTCGCACAGTTGACCATAAGCAACGCCCTCACCCCTGCTCAGTTAGTACAAAATGTATTATTAGGTCCGGGCGTGATCGCTACCAACATTACTTTTAGCGGTAATGCGCTTCAAAGAGGTACGTTTGACGCCACCAATGCTATTTTAGGGCTTGATTCTGGTGTTATTTTATCTTCTGGAGATATTAACGTAGCCGTAGGTCCAAACGACTTGGGTAGCGCTACTTTACCTGCAGGTGGATTTAATGGCCCGGCTGACCCTGACCTGACAATAATTGCCGGACAAACTACCTTAGATGCTGCAGTGCTGGAATTTGATTTTATTCCAATTGGAGACACAATTCGGTTTAGTTATGTTTTTGCTTCTGAAGAATACCCGGAATTCGTAGGTTCTGCTTTTAATGATGCTTTTGGTTTTTTTATTAGTGGACCAGGAATATTTGGCCCTTATACCAACAATGCTGTAAACATTGCGTTGATCCCATCTACTATAACAGCCGTTACAATTAATAATGTCAATAATGGTACTGCCAATGCAGGTCCCTGTATGAATTGTGCTTATTATATTAATAATGGGACCGGATCCACTCCTCCTTGTAACACAGATCCTCAATGCATACAATTTGACGGCCGTACAGTTGTTCTGGAGGCAGTATTTCCTGTACAATGCAGCCAAACATATCATATTAAATTGGCTATTGCAGACGCATTTGATGCTTTTTACGATTCTGGCGTCTTCCTTAAATCGGGCAGCTTCAGCTCTGCAGGCGTACAGGTATCGGTTACTACCGTTACCGGTGATTCAACCATCATAGAAGGATGTACGGATGCTACGTTTACCTTTACCCGTTCAGATACCACTTCAGACCTTACTGTTTACTTTAGCATAGCAGGAAATGCCATCAATGGCCTTGACTTTGATAGTATAGCGGATAGTATAATCATTAACCAGGGCAGTTTTTCAGGCGATCTGGTCATATTCCCGATTTTTGACAGCATCATTGAAGGCATAGATACTATAATAGTAACTGTCTTTAATATTACTGCCTGTGGCGATACGATCCCGGAAATTGCTATCATATACATTGCAGAGGATTATGTGTTAACGGTTACAGCCAATGATGTTACCACTTGCCCGGGAAATACCATAGCTTTAACAGCGGCAGCTTCCGGGGGTATATTGCCTTACACCTTTTCCTGGAGTGACGGACAATCAGGCAATACTATTTTTGTCACTAAACTGGTAACCGATACTTTAATTGTTACGGTAATGGATAGCTGCGGCCTTAAAATAGCTGCCGATACAGTGATCGTAAACATCCAACCCCTTTCTGATACTTCCACTGTAAGCAATGTCTCCTGTAACGGAGGAAATGACGGGAGCGCCACCGTTTTTCCTGCCGGGGGCAAAACGCCATTTACTTTTTCGTGGAGCAGCGGTGGATCAGGCTCAACTGAAACAGGGCTAACCGCAGGAACCTTTTTTGTAACAATTATCGATAGTAACGGATGCAGCATTTCTGACAGCGTACTCATTACACAACCGGATTCTTTGGCGCTTGCCACCACCAGAGTAGATGCCGTCTGTAATACTGCCAACGGTACTGCAACTGTTTCTGTAAGTGGCGGCACAACGCCTTACACTTACCTGTGGAATGATCCTTTAACCCAGACTGATACAATAGCTGATTCTCTATCGCCAGGGGTGTATTGGGTTATTGTTACAGACAGCCTTAGTTGTGTTGATTCTGTTTCTGTCATCATTAATGCGCCACCCGGCTTTTCCGGAACAATATCTGATAGTATAAATATAAGCTGTTTTGGCGCTAATGATGGAAGCGCTACGGTAACCGTAACCGGTGGTACCCCACCTTTTATATACCAATGGTTTAACAGCGCTGGCGACACACTTGCCGGGCAAACCGATTCAATGGCCATAAACCTGCCTCCGGGTACTTACACCGTTGCTATCGAAGGAACCGACTCATTGAGCTGTATGGCTTTTCAAATTGTAACCCTTACCGGGCCGACTGAACTAAAAGACAGTCTCAAGTCCATTCAAAATGAGATATGTACAGGCGCCTGCAATGGTATTGCCATAGTAACACCAACAGGAGGCAGCCCGCCTTATGTTTACCAATGGAATGACCCTTTTTCACAAACCGATTCAACGGCTGACAGCTTGTGTAATGGGAATTATTCTGTAACAATTACGGATGCAAACTTGTGCGTTGACTCTGTTTCGGTATCTGTGAATAGCATAAGCGGGCCAAAAATAAGAAAGGATAATAAAGATGTGAGCTGCAATGGTTACAGTGACGGTGAAGCTTCAGTAACTATCACAGTGGGCTCACCCTTTTTTACTACTATCTGGTCTACCGGAGATACAATTATCTTGTTTTCTTTATTCTTAGATACAGCAATAATAACCAATTTACCTGCAGACACTTTTTACGTATTCGTAACAGATAGCAACGGCTGTACCGCAAACGATACGGTGATCATTACCGAACCGCTTGCGCTGGTAGATATTATCTCAAGTACAAATATCACCTGTTTTGGTTTATCTGATGGTACTGCAACTGCAAATCCTTCGGGCGGTACTCCTACTTATAGTTATGAATGGAATGATCCGGTTGGTCAAACCACTCAAACCGCAACAGGTTTGCAAGCCGACACATTTTATGTGACGATCACCGATACTAATAACTGTACTACTAATGATTCAATAATCATTACTGAACCACCACTTTTATCTTTTACTACCGATTCTATAGATGAAATATGTATTAATACAAGTGGAGAAGCAATTGTTAGTGTCTTGGGTGGTGTAAGCCCCTATCAATATAGTTGGTTTGATGATCAGGGAGATACTATCGGACAAACTACAGATACTGCTTCCGGATTATCACAAGGGACTTATTCAGTGATAATTACTGATGGTAATCTTTGTATTGATACTGTTTTTGTTACGGTGAAAAGAATACAATCACTTTTATCTTTAACTATCATCCCAATTGATGCAACCTGTGATTCAGCCAATGGAAGCGCTATAGCAGTTGTTAATGGAGGTAATCGTGATTATGTTTATTTCTGGACGCCATCAGGTGGAACTGATTCGATAGCTAATAACTTATCCGGATTTCCAGATTCTCTAATATATTCTGTAACTGTTATTGATATAAACGGATGCGAAACTAACGGTTCTGTAGTGATAGCAAATATTGATACCCCCGGCCTTTGCGGGCCTTATATATTGACCATTTATAACGGCTTTTCTCCTAATGACGATAAGATAAATGATATCTGGTTCATTGATGGCATACATAACTTTCCTGAAAACAGGGTGCTGATCTACAACAGGTGGGGAGACCTGGTATGGGAAGGGAAAAATTATGATAATAAGAATGTTTTTTGGGATGGCGCCAACAAAAACGGCAGGCGATTACCAGACGGAACCTATTATTATGTGCTTGAAATAACCAATAATACCCCCAGGAAAATTATAATTTTAAACCGCTCTTGTCCTGATGCTGATCGTTGTCTTTATAAAAGGAAACAACTGGCTATTCAAGGGTGGGTGCAGGTGTTGAGATAATTTGGTAATTGGTAAATTAGTAAATTTGAAAATGGTTGTATCTACACGATTATGAGTAGCGATGAAGTTGTACAAGAGAAGATCAAAATTCAGTTAGTAAGATTTCAGGTGTATGTTTTTGTAGTTGTAGCATTGGCAGGAGCAGTATATGGCTTGATGTTAAATTATCAGGAAAATGTTATAAATAAAATAACAAGCTGGGTAGGATTTATATTTTTAGTTGGCTTGTTTATAGGAATAATACATCATTATATTTCAACTAGAAAATTTATAAAACAATTAGGAAAAACGAAATAATTATGGTACTTGGACAAATCATCCTTCTCATATTATTTAGTATTGTTATGGTTTCTCTTGCAGTATTTATAGGAGTCCAATCTTTCATTGATTTGAAGGATGCCAATAAGGCTGATAAAACTACTTAATTATGGTACCTGGACAAATCATTGGTCTGGTAATATTTTGTATTATTATAATTTAGGATTATGCAACTAAGTACTGGATTTTATTTGGAAGATATAGCAAAAAGTATTATTTTTATGCAATTTCATTTTGTGCAATGAAAAAATTCTTCATATTAGTCTCTTTCTTATCCTTAGCTTTAATAGTAAAACCACAAGAAGCCCACGCCTCTCACGCATCGGGTATAGATATTACCTATACCTGCCTTGGGGGGAATAATTATCAATTTGAGCTGGCTTTTTACAGGGATTGTGCAGGTATCTCTGCCCCCACTTCACCCCAGTTAAGTATCAGCTCTGCATCTTGTGGTATCAGCGCTACCATAACCTTAACCAAAATAAGCGGGCCTGTTGAGGTTTCAACGCTTTGCACAGGCAATCCTAACAGCACCTGCAATGGAGGAAACGAACCAGGGTTTGAACAATACATATATTCCGGAACTTATACCCTACCTGCACAATGTTCTGACTGGGTGTTTAGCTTTACCGAGTGCTGCAGGAATGACCAGATCACCAATCTTCAAAGTCCCGGTTCAGAAGATATGTATGTGGAAGCTACGCTGAACAATACAGGGGGTATATGCAATTCTTCTCCTGTTTTTACCACCACACCTGTGCCATTTATTTGTGTGGGGGAGCTTTTTTGCTATGACCACGCAACAGTTGACCCTGATGGTGATTCTTTGGTTTATACATTAGTAAATCCGCTGGGTAATGGGCAAGCTCCTATATCTTACACCGCAGGTTACAGCCCAACCTACCCCATTACAACCACTACCGGTACGGTTGCTTTTAATTCAAGCACAGGCGAAATGTGTTTTACGCCTAATGCAGCGCAAGTCTCTGTTGTGACCGTTTTGATCAGGGAATACAGAGGTGGTGTATTGATAGGCAGTACGATGAGGGATATACAGATAATTATCCTTGACTGTGACCAGGCGCCTCTTGAGGTTACAGTTCCTTGCGGAGGAAACACCATTACATTGATCATCAGAGATGCTGCGATCGTTTGCAGCTCTATTGCTGCTGATGGAAGTGACTTTACATTAACCGGGCCTGGCGGGCCATTTATTATTACCGGAGCCGTGGGGGTAAATTGCGGAACTTCAACTGACCAGATCACCATTTCACTCAACACACCTGTTACCCTTGACTCAATTTATACGCTTACCATCACAACAGGTACAGATGGCAATACTTTAATAGACGATTGCGGCAATGTAATGGACGACCCCATAACGTTGGTCTTTACAGCAGCGCTCCCCCCGGCTACTATTTCGGGTGATGACCCGATCTGCAGGGGGAGCTGTACACAGCTTGTTGCATCATCAGGCTCTTCCTATTTATGGACCACTTTAGCAACAACACAAAGCATCAATGTATGCCCAAACAATACTACTACTTATGGCGTGGACGTTACCAATGGTTCCTGTCTCCAGACCGCTACTTTTCAGGTTACAGTAACTGATGCCCCTGAAGCTGATTTTACTTTTTCCCCCAATCCTGCTTGTGTGGGGCAGCAAGTTCAATTTACCAGTACAAGCACAGGATGGTGTTTACTTCTTGGAGGGACTTGTCAGACAGATGGTGATTGCTTTTTAGTGCCTTGTCAATTATCAGTTTCGCTTTTTTTCTGGGATTTCGGGGATGGAAACTTTTCTACAGGTATTGGTGATGAAACCCCTACCCATACGTACAATACTCCTGGTACTTATAACGTGTCGCTTATTCTTTTCGATTTTGTAACCGGATGCGACAATACAATAACCATACCCATAACAGTTGGTCCCGCAGCAGATCCTGGTTGGACCGCCCCGGGCACGATCTGTGAAACTGCCGGAGTAATAAATCTTAATGCCTTGGTTACCGGAACAGCCGGTGGTACCTGGTCAGGAACAAATGTAAGCGGCAGCACGTTTGATCCGACAGGTTTATCCGGTCCTGTTTCAATAACTTATACAGTAGGCAGCGCACCCTGCATTGGTGTTTCCACACAGTCAATTACGGTTGGCCCGGACGTTGTGCCAGGCTGGACCCCTCCTGCCCCGATGTGCGAGGATGCCGGATTAGTAAATTTAAACGCTCTCATTACCGGCACTACCGGTGGAAGCTGGTCAGGGCCTGGAGTGAGCGGCAGTAATTTTGATCCTACCGGCTTATCAGGCAATATATCGATAACCTACACAGCAGGCGTTTCACCCTGTCAGGAAAGCCTTGCACAAAATATTGTGGTTTTTGCACTCCCGGTTATTACTACAAGTTTCATAATTATTACCAACAGTACCTGCGGAAGCAATAACGGCTCTATAACAGGGATCACAGTAACAGGCGCTCCAACATTAACATACCAGTGGGTGGATGGATCGTTTACAGTAGTAGGCAGTTCGCTGGATCTGCTTAATATGCCTTCAGGTTCATATACCCTCACCGTAACCGATGGAAACGGCTGTACATCTGTAACAGTGCCATACCTTATCAGTGATGAAGTACCTGATATTATTGCAGGGGGCGTGGTTATTGATTCCACTCTTTGCGATTCAGCTACGGGATCGATCACAGGAATACTGATCAGTGGGGGCACGCCTCCGCTAATTTATGAATGGGTAAACGGGGCATTTACGATAGTAGGAAATTCATTAGACCTGCTCAATGTTCCGGCAGGTTCTTATACCTTAACTGTTACCGATTCCACAGGTTGTTCAGCTTCATCAGGCCCTTATGTAGTTCCTGAACTTTTAGCGCCACCAGCGCCATTAGCCGGTTCCCCAGCGCCTTATTGTGCGGGAGATGCTATTGCTGACCTTACAGCTACCGGTACAGGGGGGACGTTTATATGGTACGCTGATGCAGGATTAACAGTTTCTATATTTTCAGGGAGCCCTTTCGCATCAGGAGCTGCAACAGATACTTCTTTCTGGGTAACAGAAACGATGAATGGCTGCCAGGGCCCTGCCACACAAGTGGTTATTACGATCAATCCAATACCCGCGTCTCCTGCTGCCGATACTAATGCCACATATTGCGATGGTGACTCCATAGCAGATATTACCGCTGCCGGAATAAATATTGAATGGTTCTCTGATCCATTGTTAACTGTACTTATTGGCGCTGGTTCACCTTTTATTCCTCCTGTAGTAGTTGGGGTTAATATTTTTTATGTTACCCAAACAATTAGCGGATGCCAAAGTCAGGCTGATTCGGTGGTCATTACAGTGGATCCACTCCCGGCAGCTCCTGTTGCAGGGTTTGACGCCACTTACTGCGTTGGTGATTCAGTTGCTGACCTTACAGCAACCGGTTCCGGTAGTGGTTTATTGATATGGTACGCTGATGCCGCATTAACAAATATTATTGGTAGTGGCAGCCCGTTTACATCAGGCATTACAACTACAGACACATTCTATGTTAGTGAAATAATAAATGGCTGTCTCGGCCCGGCTGATTCAATCATCATTACATTCAATCAAAAGCCTGTAATAAATACATCAGCAATAGTCATTAATTTAAGCAGTTGTGGCAATGCTGACGGCTCTGTTACAGGAATCATTGCTACCGGCATGCCTCCCCTGGCTTATGTATGGGTGGATGGTTCTTTTAATATTGCAGGTGGTGATTCAGCCAACCTGATGAATGTGCCATCCGGTCTGTATAATTTAACAGTTACCGACTCAAACGGTTGCTCCTCTGTTTCCGGGCCGCACGCGGTCAACGACACAGTATCACTGTTGGATACAAACGCTGTAATCGTAGATTCGAGCGATTGTATTTCAGCAACAGGTTCTATTATAGGTATTATTCTTATTGGAGGTAACTTACCGATTGTTTATGAATGGGTAGATCAATCATTTACAGTAGTTGGCGATTCGCTGGATTTGACAGGTGTTCCTGCCGGCACCTATTATTTAACGGTTGTGGATGCAGACAGTTGTCTGGCATCAGCAGGTCCGTATGTTATCAATAGTTATCCGTTACCACCCGCTCCTGCAGCATTTTCGCCACCACCATTCTGTCAGGGCGATACTATTGCCGACCTAACGGTAACAGACACCAGTGGCGTATTCGTATGGTATTCAGATATTGGATTGACAGACTCTATCTTTTCGGGAAGCCCTTTTGCATCCGGTGCCATAACAGATACCTCGTATTGGCTAACCGTAACGATCAATGGATGTGAAAGTCCATCCACACAAGTAAATATCATCATCAACCCCACGCCTGCTGCACCAATAGCCGGCACTGATTCCGGATATTGCGTAGGTGAACCCATCGCAGACCTTTCTGCTGCAGGCTTAAATAATATTGAATGGTTCTCAGATGCAGGGCTTACAATTTCGCTAGGAACAGGTACATCTCTTACGATCACTCCCGGAATTGGCACCACTATTTATTACGTAACCCAAACAACCACAGATGGCTGTCAAAGTCCTGCCGATTCGGTAATTATCTCTGTCAATACTTCCCCACCTGCTCCTGCTGTAAGTGGTAATACATCCTGGTGTTTTGGCGATACTATTGCAGATTTAACAGCAACAGGCAGCGGTGGCACGTTGATCTGGTATTCGGATGCTAATTTAACAGATTCTATCGGTTCGGGAATCTCATTTACGCCCAATCCGGTAACAGATACTTTCTATGTTGCGGAAACGCTGAATGGCTGTAAAGGACCTGCTGATATGGTAGCCATTTATGTTAATCCGGTACCAGTGATTAATGCCTATCCGGATACCAGCATATATCCTGGTGAAAGTGTCGATTTATATGCAAGCGATAGCACAAATTATTCTTATATCTGGACGCCTCAGGAAGGACTTAATGATGCCAGTAGTCAAAATCCTATTGCTTCCCCTGATAGCACTACTGTCTATTATGTTAATGTAACTGATCCAAATGGTTGTACTGCCGTTGATTCCCTTACTATCACGATTATAATTGATACCTGTAAATTGATCATCTATAACGGGATTTCCCCTAATCTGGATGATATCAATGATAGCTGGAAAATAGAAAGTACCCCGGTGTGTTCCCCTGATAAAGTAAAAGTAATTATCTATAACCGGTGGGGAGATAAGGTATGGGAAGATGAAAATGTTGATTATAGTAAAATAATCTGGGATGGCACAAATAAAAATGGCAGGCCGCTGCCTGATGGCACTTACTTTTACATTATTGAAATAACAAATGGCATTGAACAACAAATTAATGTAACAAAAAATGGCATATTATTACCTCCTTTTGAAACTGAAACAATCGTGTTAAATGGGTGGGTACAAATCTTAAGGTAGATATTAATATGGCTTTAGTTTAATATAGCGTGTTAAACCCCGCACCCCGAGTACTCGGGGTGGTGTACAGAAATCATATAACCAGTGTTTCAGTCCGCTTTAGCGGACTTCCTTTCACTAATCATCTAATCATCAAAAATTCCATATTCATAATTTATAAATTTTTCCGGACAATAGTGTTAAAAAATAAGGTTCTGTTTTAATATAATGTAGATTTTTGTTTTGCGCACATATTCAGTCATTTACATTCGCATAAACAGCAAAATG
>VRUD01000101.1 GCA_019456305.1 Cytophagales bacterium
ACTTCTCTTTGGTAATCGGGTCAGTGTACTCAGTCCACAACTCTTCTGATTTTAGCCTTAGTATTTTGTAATATAAAAACTCAGCCTGGCATTCCATTTTTATACCAATCTTAGTTTTATCAGAATTAAATTGCCATTCTCCAAACGAGTCATACAATTGATCAAATAATAGCCCCTTTACCATTACATTTCCATCCTTAGTAATTACGATAATAAATTTATCACGTTCATTTTTACATGCCTGATCACATGGATTTTCAGTACCGTTGGTAAAAGATTTTTCAATTTTCCACACGTTAGCCGCTCTGCTTTTTTTAGAAGCAAGGCTGATTTTTGGGCCATCATCATACTTACAAGACGAGACTGCCCAAACAAATGTCACTACCACAGCAACTGCAACTATTTTAAAAGAACATATACATAAAAATAACTTTTTCATTTTCAAAGAATTCTGTATACAACGATATTTTTGGTTATTTTATTTCCTGATATTGTTTCATATGAAGCGGTTAATGATACGCTATATGTACCAGAAGTATTGTAAGTTACTGTCGGATTTTGCTCCGTTGAGCTTGAGGGTGTACCTCCGGGAAAAGACCAACTCCATTTGTTTGGACAATTAGCAGATATATCCTGAAAATAAACGATTAGACCTGCGCAAATTGAAGTTGCTGAGAGATCACTTACGGGAGCAACAGACCCAACACAACCCTGCGAACTTAATAAACTTTTTCTAGGGGTTATTATTGCAGTTGCTCTCATTCTTTCTTTTTGTCCCTGTACAAATTCAGTTCGTAAAGGACAATAGCTCATATAATTAGCGCTTACTAAACTCAAACTTCCACCTGTACAGGAATTAGTGCCGGTGCATCCATCATCTCTTTTATGCGGATGGGTTTCACAAACTTTATCTCCATCAACTGCGCAATTGACATTTGCAGGACATTGGCCACCATCACCATCTCCTTCAAACGTGTGGTAAAGAAAGAAACCGTGAGCTAATTCATGGGTTAGGGTATTTCTTGAGTATTTCATGTAATCGTAAGCAATCACAGTTCCATCGTAAATGTTTCCCACCGTTGGATAATATGCATATCCGGCAGCTAACCCAATCTTATTGACAACCCAAATATTATAGTAATCTGTATAAGGCCAAATGCTTAAATCTTTAATTGCAGTTTCAGATTCTCCTGAGGGATTTGCAGTTTCATGGTATATTCCGTTTGCCGCATAATCTACTACAACCCTTCCATCCACTCTGTTAATACCGGTCGTAGTATTGCAGTTAGAATCTCTTACTGCCAAACAAAACTCAATTTCAATATCTGTTCCTATTATGTTCCTGAAACGGTCATTAAGGCCATCAATCGCTCCTTGTATTGTAACATCACTTATATTAAATATCCCATCTTCAATAACATGAACAACAACGGGTATTGTATAAACAGCAGGAAGTATTTTATGCTTTGATGGGTTTTGAAGAATAGATTGTATTTGTTCTTCAAGGGAAAGAATTCCCGCCCTGTAAACCGGATCGGTTTGCATTAACATTTGATGGATGGCGTCTGTACCGCATTCTCCAAAATTATCGTAGGAATTATCAATATTTTGAGCATTAATTAAAAAGTAATTGATGAATGTTGATAGTATAATGAATAGTATTTTTTTCATAAAAATTTAAATCATTATTTAAAACAAATTTAAAAATAAAGTCGTTTTCAGCAGTAAAAAAAATCCTTGAATAAGTATTCATGTATTCAAGCGCTCAGGTGAACACACGAATATTTGAACAGATGAACACAATACTCGAAATTCGAAATCCGAAACTCGAAATCCGAAACTCGAAATTCGAAATCCGAAACTCGAAAGTTTGATTTTAGACAATATCTTGCTAATAGTGACTTTTTAAGTGCCTATCTTATTGCTCCCAATTCCTGCAGCTATCACGGCAAACACAGGAGCAAATAATACACCTATAATGGGTACAAATAATAGAATGTTAAAACTTAAGCCATTCCCAAGCGCAAATCCTTTATGTTCCCATATCATTATGCTGCTTTCTTTTGCCGAAAGTCTTTTAAATTCATTGCGGTAATCTATCATGGCAAAACCGTAAAAATAACTCTCAATAATGATGATGAAAATTGGAACCAATGGCAACAGAAAAGGTATAAACAATAACAGGTATATCAGGATTGTAAGTGTGAGTTCCTTACCCAAATTCTTTAATGCAATTCCCATTCCCCTTAAAACATCACCTATAAATCTTGAAAATACAAACGGTACAGTGGTACCGGAAATAATCTCTTGCGTTTTTTCGGAAATAAACGCAAGTACAGGCGCCATAATGATCAGTACTAAATAACGATAAAACTTAAAGTATATAAGAAATGTAATGAATCTTATTATGATTAAAATGATAATTTGAATTATTCTTCTAATTCCTTCATCAATTTGGTTTACCCCCATCTTCTCCGCGATAAAATCTGTTAGTTCACCTGCATAGATCCAACCCAAATAACATGCTGTGATAAACAACACAATATTGATTAGAGCAGGGAGAATAAGAAATTTCCACAATTTATGTTGGTTGATAAAACTTATAGCATCAAAATAGGTGGTGATTCCAAGGAAGAATTCTTTTAAGAATGACATGGGTTCTGGATACTAGTGTAGCGACAAATTAGTTTTGCAACATTAATAGCAATAAATAGATCCTTTTCGTTATAAATCAACAAATGGTTATATGGTTATATGGTTATATGGTTATACCTGCCTGCCAGTAGGCAGGTAGGTGGTTAAATAGTTGGTGGTTAGATGAAAGAGTTACTAATCTCAAAGGTTAAATTCCTAGCTATATTGCTGGCAATTTAGTGCCATAAAACCATATAACCATATAACCATATAACCATATAGCCATATGACAATCTTAACAATTGGCCAACCCCAGTCATTGCCTACTGCCACTACAGACCGTCTAAACTATCTTTCCATCCTTTATTTCCAACTGTCTATCTGCCATTGCTGCTAATTTCCTGTTATGAGTTACAATCACAAAAGTTTGTGTTAATTTATCTCTAAGTCTGAAGAATAATTGATGCAAATCTTTAGCATTTTTTGAATCCAGGTTACCGCTGGGTTCATCAGCAAAAACAATGGAAGGATCATTGATCAGTGCCCGTGCAACAGCAGTTCTTTGCAGCTCTCCTCCGGACATGTCTGAAGGCTTATGATTTATCCTGTCATTAAGCCCCAAAAAACTTAATAGATCTTTAGCTTTGTTTTCTACATTTTTTGATTTCCCGTTGCCCAAATAACCAGGTATGCAGACATTCTCTAATGCTGAAAATTCGGGAAGTAAATTATGGAATTGAAATATAAAACCAATATGCTGATTTCTAAAATGCGCTAACTTATTTCCCCTCATTGTCAGCACATTTTTTTCGTTGAGTATAACCTGGCCTTGATTCGGGTGATCAAGGAGACCTAAAATATGTAACAACGTACTTTTACCAGCTCCGGAAGCGCCAACAATGGAAACAATTTCTCCCTGATTTACTTCAATATCAATACCATTTAAAACGTGTAGCTCATGATATGATTTATGTATATTTTTAGCTTTTAACATCTAATTTTTTTTGTAGAAATGTTGCATGTTGGAACGAAGTGGAAATCCCCCCTAGTACTCGGGGGGGCAACGTCTTTACAAAAAAAAATAGATTATTTTTCTAAAATCTCAAACTCAGTTCTCCTGTTTAGCTGCCTTCCCTTCTCATTATCACTGCCGTCAGGATTTTCATTTGGCGCTATGGGTTTTGCAAAACCATACCCTACGGCTTTCAACCGGTCTGTAGCTACTCCACTTTTGGTCAGATGATCAACCACAGTTTGTGCCCGGTTTTCCGACAATTTCTGATTATATTCTTCAGTTCCCCGGTTATCAGTATGCCCTGATATTTCAATTTTAAGATCAGGATATTCTGTCAATAATTTATACAATCTTTCAAGCTCCAATACCGAGTTTTGCCTTAATGTCGCTTTATCGTGATCGAAGAAAATATTTCTCAGCACGATCTTCTTCCCTATCTCTATTTTCTTAAGCTCAATATTTTTTTCAACCTCCTGGTAAGCCATAGACGCCAGGAGGTTAAAATTTTCGGAATGGAATAAATAACCATCCCTTTTAACCGCAATTCCATAATTTCTGCCGGAAGGCAGAGAGATCAGGTATTGACCGGTTTTAGTATTAGAAGTTAATGTACCTATTACTACACTTGAATCGTTATCTACAATCTGTATTTCAGCCTCCAAAGGCTCATGCGTTTGTTCATCGGAAATAATACCCTTTAAAATTGTTAGGTTTTTTGTGGGTTTGGGGAATTTGATCACATAGATATCATTATCCCCTTGTCCGTCACCACGAGCAGAGGCATAATATCCATGCTCTCCACTGGCAGATAAAACAAAATACACATCATCATAAGGAGTATTGATAGGATAACCAAGATTTTTTGGTCTGGAAAAGCTACGTCCTGAAAATGTAGATTCAAAAATATCGTAGCCCCCCATGCCTCGCTGCCCCTTTGAACTAAAATATAATGTTTTACCGTCAGGATGAAAAAAAACACCCTCTTCATCATAAATGGTATTTATTTTCGAGGCAAGCCTGGGTTTGGTCCATTTAAGGTCCTTCTTTTTACACCAGTAAATGTCTTTCCCCCCTACTCCACCGGGCCTGTTGCTTACAAAAAATAAATATTGCTCATCTGCAGAAAGCGTTACAGATTTTTCAGCATGCGAAGAATTAATACCGTCCGGTAAAGGATCTGCCGGAGGCCATTCATAACCGTCTATTTTAGAAATATGCAGATCTCCTCCATCTGCCTTAGCATCGTTAAAGAGGAATAATTTCTGCCCATCCGCACTCAATCCAACCACTGACTCGTGTGATTCCGAGCATAAAGGCGGTCCAACCGGTGAAGCTTCCAGCCATGTACCATTAAAATTGATCGTTACATATACATCTTCAAAATACTTTCCATCATTAGGATCTTTCCCTCCTCCAGTAGTATTTGCCCGCCTGGAGGTGAAATACATTACTGCTTCATCAGCGCTGATCACCGGTCCATATTCAGGGTCTGCCGAATTTACGTTTACACCTAAATTTTCAATCTTGACATCTACGGGGTTTAGAAACAGCTTTTTTGCCGTTTTACATTCTGTTATCCTTTGCGTGATCAGGTATCTTAATTTTTCTACTTTTACTTTTGACGAAAATGACAAAACCCGGTCTTCCCTAACTATTTTAGCTACTATTCTTGTCATTTTTCTCACATTTAGTTCCTTTCTTTTTGAGAGCTGGCTATAATATATCAAGTATTCTTTTTTTGCATTATCAAATTCATAGTTAAACTGGTAAGCTCTTGCCAGCAAATAATGTGCTTCCGGATTTTCGGGGTCTGATACTGCTTTTTGAAGATAAGGGATGGCTTTGATCTCATCACGCATATTAAAATAACATAAGCCGATCTTAAAGTTCAAAGAAGGATTTTCCGTGTCTAATTCGTTTGCTTTTAAAAATAGTTCGAGAGCTGTATTAAAATCAGGTAAAATTTGCTTGAATATTTTATCGGCTTTCTTTATATTGTTGGCAGCTTCCTTTATACCACTTGCTGTTTCTTGTGCAGAGATATTAAAAAAAATCAGACTCGAAAATATTACAGTAAACATGCTTGCTTTCATAGGTTTGTTAGTTTATTCTCGAATTTTTAAATTTCCTAATCTAACCTCGGGCAGGGAATAGGTTTACCTTGTTTAGCTTTTGAGAAAGGGAAAGCCGCAGAAAGAGAAATCTCAGGGCCACCTTTCAGCTTACTTGCTACGTTCAATCCCGAAACATTGATATCATAGCTCAGTCCTATGTTAAAGTTCTCATAACTAAACTTCAAAACCATCATAATGGCGTCTCCAAATCGGTACCATGCACCTAAATACAGGTAGCTTTGTGTTATATATACATTCTTATCAATGATGTTATATTTCACAAAAGAGCCGATACTGGTCGTAAAATTGGTTCCCTGCTTTAAAATGAGAAAACTGGGTAATACGTTAAGCTTTTTATTGATCTCAAGCTGCCCGCCCCCTGTGATGTGAACATTTCTTTTCAACCTGTCGCTTTCATCTAAAAAAGATTGCCTGGGTTTATTGATGTGGTGCAATGAAATTCCTCCATAAAGATTAAGACTTTTGTATTGAGAATCATAATACCATAACAGACCTGAAGCAATATCAAAATAAGTCAGGTTATCCAGTTTAAAATCTTCTCCGGTAGACAAATCCTCATCAAAGTCAAAACCATCCCACTGATTGTCAAATTCAAGGTTAGAATAATCAATACTTCTTTTTACAATTCCCGGATGCGCGCTTAACGCAATAAATTGTTCTTCATTCAATTGTTTATGAAATACGAGCGGAATGCCAAAATGTAAGGTATTTAGTCTTGAATTTCCTGCTTTCTCGTTGATAAATACGATGCCTGCTCCTGTATAATCATATCGATTAAGCTTACCTTTAAGCATAGAGAAGTCAACAGTAAGCGCCAGGGTATTATAGGCCTCCCCTATGCTATTCCATTGGTTACGATAATTCAGCACAATACGCTGGCTTCCGTTAAATCCACCGGTGAATGAGGGGTTTACAATTATTGGGGCTTCAAAGAATTGTGTAAAATGGATATCCTGAGTGTAACACAGATTACACAGGTTAATGAAGATTACACAGATTACGATTAATTTTTTCATAGTAGTAATTATGTGTTAGTCGTTATTGGTTATTCAAACAATGAAGGAATAACTATCCCAACATTTTTATCAATTCCTTTGAAATCAGCAGGGTTGTTTGTGATTAAATCAGCATTTAACATACTTGCTGTTGCCAGTATTATAGCGTCAGGTATTTTTATTTTACTCTGTTGTCTATAATTAACAACCTTATCTGTAATTTCCCAATTTGTATGGAGAATCTCCATTGAATTTAAGAATTTTTTAATCAAAACCCTTTCTTCCTTATTTTTAAACTTGAACCCTAAAACTTCCATATATGATATAGCAGAAATGTATATTGCTTTATATGTCTGACACGTTTTTCTAAAGTCCAGCGTTTCTTTGGAAAAATAAATCAATATATTACTATCCAATACGGCTTCACTCCCATTCATCTCTTATCTTTTTTTGCCAATTAACCGGGTTTTCAATACTATTAAAGACATTTTTAGCATATATTTTTTTTAAAAGTTTCTCTATTTCTTTCATATTGTAATTGATTTGGACATTTTTATCCCTATCAACTTTAATTAGAATTTTGACCTTTTTATTATTAACGTCCTCAGTGATATTTTTAGGAATTTTGATGATTCCGTTTTCCACCTGTGTCTCAAACTCTATTGTTCTCATAGCTTTTCGTAATTTTTCAGGTTAAAAGTATTCATTCCATCAAAATTTAGAATAGAGCCTAAAAGTTTAATGTCTAATTTCCAAATTAACGTATCAGCGTAACATCTCCTTTCAAAAATTTCTCATTTTCATTTGTAAATTTCACATCTAAATAGTAAAAGAATACAGCCGAATTAAGCTTTTTCCCTTTTTTCTTACCATCCCACCCTTCGCCAACGATGCTTCCATCCTGACCACCGGTAGGGGGATTATTGCTTTCATATTCAAATACTTTTTCGCCCCACCTGTTGTATATGGTAAATTTCACCTTCACAATATTGCGCCCCCTGACATAAAGAATGTCATTCATACCATCTCCGTCAGGCGTAAATGCGTTGGGAACCCAAACATGACACTCTCCAAGCGGGTCAACATCAACCCAAACAGTGTCTATGATCATACATCCATTAGCGTCTCTTACAGTATCAATATACATACCTGCCATCAATTTCCCTATTGTTATAGTATTGGTATCAGTTTGTACAGAGAAAGGGTATAAAAAATAATTATATGGCTTTGTGCCGCCATTCACCTTTACCGTTATTGAGCCATCTTCCGCTCCAGTGCAGCTTGCGTATGTACTGCTGTTTGTGTCACTTAGAGGTGCAGCCGGCTGGGTGATCTCAATACTATCCTGTACAAAACATCCCAAACTATCTGTTACTGTTACGAAATATATGCCGGCTTTAAAATCACTAACTGTACTGGTTATATCAATAATTGCACCTGATAAATCTTTCCATTGGTAGCTATATTGAGGGTTACCACCACTCACAACTATTGACGCGCTGCCTGTATCTCCACCAAAACAAGGTATATTAGTAATATTTATAATACTAGCGGTTAATTTAATTTTTTCAAAAAATGTAATTGTTGAAGCACTGCTGCAATTATTGGTATCTGTTACTGTTACTGTATAAACACCGGAACATAAACTATCAACCAATGGCGTTGTTTCGCCATTGTCCCACGAATACGTAAAAGGTTCATCTGACCCGATGGCATCTACCAGGGCGCTCCCGTCACAAATCCCGTTACAGGTTACCGAATCTACTGCATCTGTAGAACCATTGATGGAGGAAGAAAGCCCGCCAAAAACTACGATCGTCACAGAGTCAAAATCAAAACAGTTATTCCCTAAACCTACCGTTACATAATAGGTGGTGGTTGCTAATGGATTTGCAATTGGATCGGAACAGTTTGTACAACTTAAACCTGTAACCGGACTCCAAGTGAAGGTAGTACCTCCACTTGCTGATAAGGCCGTACTATCAAATTTACAAATAGAATCATTCACTCCGGCTTCTGCTGTTGGCATTGTATTTACATTTACGGTTACCGTAGTATCTCTTGCACATAGTCCGTCAGAAGCAGTAACGCAATAATAAGCAGTATCTGGCGGACTCACCGTAATTGTTGAATCTGTACTGATAGTATTAGTATCTCCGCATATCTTCCACGTATAAAACTGGGCGCCTGTAATAGTTAACACAGCAGAATCGCCCTCACAAATAGAGGCAGGATTGACAGTGATGGTTAATACGGGATTCACTGTGAGTACCATAGAATCGCTATCAATACAACCATTGCTATCGGTTACCGTTAATATAAATTCAGTGTTAGAGTCAGGAAAAGCAACAGGCGTTGCTATGGTACAGTTATCCAGAAAAACACAGGGACTCCAGTTGTAAGCGCCTCCTGTACCTGCCCCGGTACCAAGTAATTGTATTGAATCACCAAAACATATTTTTACATCTCCCTGAGCATCTGCTTCAGGCAACAGGTTAACGGTTAGTGTAACATCAAGCGTATCAAAACAGCCGCCTCCGACTGTTCCAATAATTACCGTATAGGTAGTAGTAGTATCCGGATAAGCTAAAGGAGCAGCAATGGATGTATCACTCAAAGTCGTGGATGAATACCAGCTAAAGAAATTTCCACCTGAAGCATTTAAGGTTGTAGTATCGCCAAAGCAAATAGCTGTATTCGGTCCAAGAGCCGGCACATTTACATTAACTGTAATGGTATCGGTGTTATAACAAGCGCCATTAAAGGCAGTGATGTAATAATCTGTAGTGTCTGAAGGATTTACTGTAATGGATGAGGAATCTATGCCTCCACCCGATGTTGTATCTGTAAGGATAGTATCCAATGGCGGGAGATTTACCATCCACCAATAGGTATAGCCCACACTATCCGTAACTGTTAACACAGCGCTATCTCCTAAACAAATCCCTATGTTGTTGGCATTAATATTTATCGGGGGATTCACAAAAATTATAACAAAATCTAACCCTATGCATCCAATACTATCGGTCACAAACACTGTATAGGTAGTAGTAACTACGGGTTTTGCCCAGGGATCAGCAATACCGGTATCACTTAAAGTAGAATCATAACTCCAGGCATAAGCAAGTCCTCCACTTGCTGATAATTGTATCGAATCGCCAAGGCAGATAACTTCATTTATCCCTGCATCAGCGGGTACTATATTTAGCTTTACAGCTAATCTTATGGTATCATTATTGCAACCCGTAATTTCACTCACAGATAAAAGGCCACCTGTTGTATCTGCCCATTGCACCGTGACCGTATTAGAAGTACTGTCTGTTAAAATTGTTCCTCCCACAATATCCCAACTATACAGCGATCCACCTGCAAGCGCATCCACCGTATAGTTGGCAGTTTCGTTTGCACATAATGTATCTATTCCCAGTATCTGGCTTATCCCCTGGTAGGGCAGCACATTAATGGTATATACGATATTGGTAGCTTTTGGCGGACAGCCATTATCGGATAATGCAACGTTAAACAAATAAGGTACAGCACTGGCCTGCCCACAGGAAGTTTTCCAACAAAATGTAGTACTTGCAATACTGTCACCCTGAACATCAGGTAAAGTAGCCGGAGGATTCACAATCAAACTATCAAAAATAAATCCATTACTTGCAATGAATACGCTATCACCATCCGGATCAATTCCTTCTACACAGAAACATAAGGAATCTCCTTCTTCAATGTTATATACATTCTGTCCGCATCCACCAACTTGTACAGGGTTTGGCGGGGCTTGTGGCGGACAAGTAATCACAACAAACTGAATTTCTCTTTTGATAATGCCTATTAATATACCGTTTCTGTATTCCCTTACTTCTACAGCCACTACGTATAGACACTCGGGTGTACAAAGACCGGGATCACATGCCATAAAGGTGGTTAATCCGGTTGAAGCATTGATGTCAATATAACCATTTGGACCAAAGGGATATTCTATATTAAATGGCGGTACATATAACGCAGTGTCAAGAGGTATAACAATATTTGCACCCGGAGCTTGATTCAGAGGATTACTAAATGAAAAAATTAACAAGTCTCCATCTACATCCGTTGCAGTATTAAAAACAGTGGTCGTATCACATAAACACAGAAAGGGTGTTGCAATATCAGTAAATGAAGGGGAACTGTTTTGGTAATACGTTGGAGGAATAAATGCGTACCAGGTACCACTATTTGGTACTAAATTTTCCAGGTCACTGTTCCTGCAGCAATTACCGGTTGTGATGTGATAACCTTTGAGGCTTGGCGGAAGCTCGATGATAGCACAATATTCACATAACTCAACTGCATAAGGAAGAGGGGTAAGGGGGGGAATACATTGTGCCGGTATAGTTGGAGGCCATATAGACCCTGACTGAGTTATTGTAATGGGCGAACCTGCAATTTGAGGTAAATTAACAAAATTCAACGGATTACCATCATCATCTTCATAAATTCTTATAGGTACAGAACCCGGACAGTTAATTCCTCTATCATCCCTGTAAAAGAAAACACAGATCCGGTATTGCTCCATCCCGGTAATTGAATTAAAGCCAATATATTCATAAGTCATCTCTCCACCCATGATATGGGAAGCTTTTACCTCAATGTCCGCGACAAAAACGTACAAGGTGATGAGTAATAAGATTGGTTTAAATAAATTTTTCATGATCTTAAGTTAATATTTTTATAGTAAGTTAAACTATTTTAATATTTTAAATTAATCTCTTTTTTTATCAATAAGATTTTTGTTAAAAAGGGTAAAAACAAATGCAATGGTAATAATAATACCTAATACAATAAATATAATACCTAAGTTTGTCATGATTTTACCTCCTTTCCGTCTAAATAATAAGCATATAGGAAACATAAAATCTTAATGAAGCACAACCTTCCTGACTAACTGCTCTACTCCATTATTAATCTTAAGCACATACAGCCCCTTCGGCAAATTTACTAAATTTATTTCTTTTTCATAAACTGAATCTACCGTTATTTGCTCATTAAATACGATCCTGCCCAGCATATCCATCAGCATCACGTTCAAATCTTTCTTACCTTCAAATGCATAATCAATGGTAAAAGAATTGCTCGTTGGATTGGGATATATCAATAAAGTCTCACTTTGATGTAAATCTTCAAATACGCTCACAGGTTTAGTACAATTCCAGTTTAGTTCAAAGCCGGCTCTCTGTGTCACAGAATCAGTTACCTGACGTATCGTAATGGTACTATCCGTGGAGGTAATCATTCCTCCGTTAGGAAGTGATGTGCCATTGTATTGGCCTATCAAAGGACTTAGGATGTCCGGCCCGTCATAAATATACAAATAATCATTCGTTAGCTTATGAAACTCAAACGAAATAAATGTTAAGGTTACGGAAGTCGCACCGGATGGTGCAATGGTAACTACCCCATCTGTGTTATTTTGATAATCACCGACCGGGCCGCCACTATCATACAACTTGCCTGCACATGTGGTCAGCTTTGTGGTTGTATTTTGCGGCATTTGTTTTATACAGTTTAAGGTAATGTAGCTGCTTTTTGTCATCGTATCGCTTCCCAAAAAGTTGGTAACTATCAGTGTAACCGTATAAGTACCGGTTTCGTCATAGAAATGAGCGGGGTTGGCAAGTGTGCTGGTGCTTCCGTCTCCAAATATCCAAAGCCAACCAACTGCATTCGTGGAAAGGTCAACAAAGTGCACAGTATCTCCGCAATTATATACTGTTGTATCTGATACCGTAAAATCTGCAACCGGCGCTGAGGTAAGCTCACCAATGATCACACCATAATCTTCTACCTGGGCAAATGTTACGTCTGTGCAAGATGTGAATGAGCCTGGAGAAAGCGCATCTGATGATACACGCATCCGTAACAGGGCATCCAATACTACCGTACTGTCTCCAGGTATGGTAATATCACCT
>VRUD01000102.1 GCA_019456305.1 Cytophagales bacterium
CAGAGCAGTTAAAAAAAATACTTGGTTCAATCGCAAGCAAATGAAATAAAAACTTTACTTTTTACTTTTTACTTTTTTACTTTTTACTTTTTACTTTTTACTTTTTACTTTTTACTTGATCAATGGGTAAAATCATCGCTATAGCAAACCAAAAAGGAGGAGTCGGTAAAACCACTACCGCCATCAATCTATCGGCAAGCCTCGCGGCATTGGAATATAAAACGCTGTTGGTAGATGCTGACCCCCAGGCCAATTCTACATCCGGCTTGGGACGAGAGCCCAAAAATATAAAAAAAAGCATTTATGAATGTATGCTCAATGGTTTAACAGCCAAAGAGATCATCTTGAAATCCGGTATAAATTTCCTGGAACTATTGCCTGCTCACATTGACCTGGTGGGCGCTGAATTAGAAATGATCAATCTGCCCAACAGGGAAGAAAAAATAAAAGAATCGCTAGCAGATGTCAAAGATCAGTATGATTATATTATTATCGACTGCCCGCCTTCTTTAGGGCTTATTACTGTGAATGCCCTTACTTCAGCAGATTCCGTTTTAATACCCGTGCAGTGTGAATATTTTGCATTGGAAGGTTTGGGCAAGCTGTTAAAAACTATTAAGATCATCCAGTCAAGGTTAAATACGGCCCTGGCAATTGAAGGTATCCTGCTTACTATGTATGATGTGAGGTTAAGGCTTTCAAACCAGGTAGTTGAGGAGGTGAGAAAACATTTTCAACAATTAACATTTGACACGATCATACCCAGGAATATCAGGTTGAGCGAATCACCAAGCTTTGGAATTCCTGTTTTAGCCCATGATGCTGAAAGCAAAGGAACTATCAGTTACATGAATCTGGCGCAGGAAATAATACAAAAAAATAATTAGGAAATTTAATAATCATGGCAAAAAAAGCAGCTTTAGGAAGAGGATTAGGAGCACTGCTTGAGGATTCCCTGGATACTATCCAGGAAAAAGGATTTGAAGCGGGTGCGGTGAGTAAATTATATGAATTACCACTCGATGATATAGAGAAAAATCCATATCAACCCAGATCCGAATTTAATGAGAACGCATTACAGGAATTAAGCCTTTCCATCAAAGCCCACGGTATCATCCAACCCATTACAGTCCGCCAGTTAAGTAGAAATAAATACCAGATAATTGCAGGTGAAAGAAGATTACAAGCCTCAAAAAAAGCCGGTACAAAAACCATTCCCGCTTATATCCGCACTGCTGATGACAGCCAGATGCTCCTATTGGGTCTTATTGAAAATATTCAGAGGGAGGATCTTAATGCAATAGAAATAGCTTTAAGTTACCAACGGCTTATCAGTGAGTGCGATCTGAAACAGGAAGAATTGGGTGAAAAAGTAGGTAAAGACCGCACGACTGTAACAAATTATCTAAGACTCCTCAAGCTTCCACCTGATATTCAAGCTGCATTGAGAGATAAAAAAATAAGCATGGGGCATGCAAGAGCAATTATCAATATTGAAAATATCGATAAACAATTAGAAGTTTATAAAAAGATCATAGAAGAGGATCTATCTGTAAGAAAAGTAGAGATATTGGTAAGAGAATCCAATAAGGAAAACGGCAACGGCATTAGCAGTACAAAAAAAAGTTCAACAAGCTCCCTTTCTTATGAGTTAGAGAAAATCCAATCACAGCTTGCCTCACACTTCGGAACAAAAGTTCAACTCAAATCTGATCAAAAAAATAAAGGTGAAATTAAAATCCCATTTTTGTCTGTTGATGACCTCAGCAGGATATTGAAGATTTTAGATTTGTGAACCTGATACTCGTATTAATAACTTTCTCAAAATTAATCCCGGGTATTCGGGATGAAGTTATAGGGAAGCTTACAGCAATATATTGTAAACAATCAATTTTTATGAAAATCTCAATAACTATTGCCATAACTGTCCTAATTGTTATTGTTTTTAATTCAAGTACTTATTCCAAAATTGATACTACTTATCAAAAACCCAGCATCAAAGACACCACCAAAACACATCCCGGGAAAAAAGCAGCAATATTATCAGCTATTTTACCAGGCCTGGGGCAGGCATCTAATAAAAAGTACTGGAAAATCCCGATCATTTATGCTTTGGGCGCTACTACGTTGTATTATGTAGATTATCATCATAGCAGATACATATTATACAGGGATGCTTTTCTATGTCTAACGGTTGACACTACGTGTGAATTTACATTGGATCAATCTCTACTTAATCAGGTAAAAATTTTAAAAGACGAACACAGAAGAAACAGAGACTGGTTTATTATTCTTTCCTGTGCCGTATATGCTCTCAATATTATTGATGCCAGCGTAGATGCCCATCTGTTGGATTTTGATATTACTGATGATCTTTCTTTATCAATTCAACCAGGCATTTTTCAGAACTATTATAGCGGAATTTCCGGGGGGCTTTCACTTAAGCTCAGTTTTTAGCTATGAATATTAAATTTTATTTTTTTTGAGCTTGCTGTTCTTCTTCCCTTCGGGAAATGGTTGCAATAATAAAAACAATAATAGTACAGAATGCCAAAGTACCGAATATAATATACATACCCATAATTACTCTTTGTTTAAATTTGTTGCGCCAATATACATCAAAATACATAAAATCAACCCTGTTATTAACCACAAAATTTTATTTTTTTTGAGCTTGCTGTTCTTCTTCCCTTCGGGAAATGGTTGCAATAATTACCATTATGATAAAAAAGAGTGCAATACCACCTAACATTATGTAAATTCCCATTATTATTCTTTATTTAAAATTGTTGCAATAATAAACGATAAAATAAAAAAAACAAAACCAAATATTATCCAGAAAAGATTAAAAGGTTGTTCTGATACAAATTGTCCTAAAACAAATATTGCTAATACAAGATTAGCAGCATTATAAATTGCTTTCCCTAATTCTTTCCGCTGATTACCGTCCAACTTAATTTTCCGAAATTTAAAAATATTTTTCCACATTAGGAAACTTTTTTTTAATATATCAAGCATTATAACGCTATGCGCCATGCACTAAAACAGCTTAACTTTTTCAATCACCTGATGGGTCACTTTAAAAAATTCCTTATGAATATCAAAAGGCGCTTTTCCATTCAGCATGGTTTTTACATAATTTCCATTTTCATGTAAGGTGTATTGATTCATATTATCTACTAAATTATAATCCAGGATATTTATAGCTTCCTTTTTTAGCCTTTCATCGGCAATTAAAAACAATGATTCAACCCTTCTTTCAAAACTTCTCAGCATAATGTCAGCGCTGCCGCCATATACTTTAGGATCGCCTGCATTGTGGAAATAGTAAATCCTGATATGCTCAAGATAGTTACCTACAATAGAGCAGACAGAAATATTTTCGCTCAATCCTTTTCTGCCTGGCCTCAGACAGCAAATGCCCCTGATTATCAATTTTATCGGAACTCCTGCCCGGGACGCTTTGTACAATTCGTCAATCGTTGCCTTGTCTTCCAGCGAGTTCATTTTGAATACCAATCCGGATGGCACACCTTTTTTGGCATTTCCCACTTCATTTTGGATCAATTCTATGATCTTCTGTCTCATATCTCTTGGGGCTGTGATGAGGTATTGGTAGATCTTTGGCATGGAGTGGCCCGTTATTACATTAAAAAATTCTGAAACATCGTGCGCATAAGTTTCATCAGTAGTGAGCAAGCTTATATCTGAATACAAATTTGAGGTGATCTCGTTATAATTTCCGGTTGACATGTGTACATAGCTTGTTACTTTTTTACCCTCTTTGCGAACAATGAGCAGCAGCTTGGTGTGGGTTTTATGCCTGCTGATACCGTAGATGACAAAACATCCTGATTTTTGCAGCTTTTGAGCTTCCCTGATGTTGTTTTCTTCATCAAAACGTGCCTGCACTTCGAATAATACCGATACGTGTTTCCCGTTTTCAGCAGCTTTCAGCAGCGCTGCAGTGATCCTTGAATCTTTGGCAAACCTATATATGGTGATCTTAATGGCCAGTACATTGGGATCTTCAGCAGCTTGTTCTAATAACGTAATTACAGGCTCAATACTATTATAGGGATGATGCAACAGGATGTCCCGGTCTTTCAGGTATTCATAGACATTCCCGTTTTCTTTTCCACCAAAACTTAACGGGAGTACGGGTGCCGTAGGAGCCGGGAGCTTGTCCTTGAATTCATCGTGATTGAAAACCTGGGATAAACTGGTAAAATCAAACAAATATTCATCATTATGGGTAGAGACGCGATTAATCGCGTCTCTACCCATAATGATAAATACATTGTCGTTATCAATTTCAAATCTTTGTTTTAACAAATCCAGCATCCAGGCAGAGCAGGTTTCCTCGACTTCCAACCTGACTACTCGTCCTGTCTTTCTGCCTTTTAATTTTCTTTTTATTTCGTTTATAAAATCAATCTCCACATCATCACTTTCATCCACTGAAAAATCTGCATTTCTTGTGATCCTGAAAAGGTTTACCGAATCTATCTTTATGTTTCTATATAGTTTATCAATACGCCATTTAATAATATCTTCTATGGGTAAGAAAATCAATTGGTTTCCCCTGTAGATCTCATAAAAGCGAGGCAAATTTTGCGGTATCTGTACAAAGGAAATCTTTTTATCTTCTTTGCTTTTGGTTACTACGCCAAATATGAGCATATGGTTCATAAGGATCGGGAAGGCATGATGATTGTCATAAACCATTGGTGTGAGCATCGGGTAAATGGTGTCCATAAAGTATTTGGCTACTTCTTCCTTTTCATGTTCCTGCAGAGTTTCTCGCATAGGACTCTGCGATTGCTCTATATTTCCAATACAAAATCCATTTTTTTCAAATTCAGCAGACTGCTGACGGTAACATTCATTCAGATCATTGGCAAAAAGTTTTGTTTCCTCTAATAATTTTATTTTAAAAGGTGTTTCCCGCATGCCGGAATAATCTACTCTTTTTTTACCAAAATCAATGTAATTGTACAAGCTTCCAATGCGTATCATAAAAAACTCGTCAAGATTAGAGGCAGCAATGGTGAGGAATCTTAACCGTTCAAAGATATTGCGCCTACTATCTTTTACCTGGTCTAATACCCGGTAGTTGAATTTCAGCCAGCTCAGATCACGGCTGATGTAATTGCTTTGGTGGATTTGTTTTGATGTGTTGTTTTTTTGCATAACGATAAGTGCAAGCGCAGGCTGGCGTTTAAAACCTCTTTCCTGTCCTATTTGACAAAGATAGCAAAAAGCGATGAACTTTCAAATATTTGCTTAATTTGTTTTCATTGAAAAGTATGGTAGTAAGATTTAAACCAAAGTTTTGGAAGGACATCAACAAAGTGAAACGAGACGGAGAAATTGTAGAAGCGCTGGGAAAAATCATAAAACAGGTGGAACAAGCAAAAATAACCGATGAGACAGCAAACTTTAAAAAACTGACCAAATACAAAACGCGCTGCAGGATAAAGCTGCAATTTGACAAAAGAAGAGATTTCAGAACTGTTTGTGTATGAAATGTGGGGCTTTAGAACTTCGTCATTATCCACCGAGTAGTGAGTTTATTAAGAGCACAAAACTCTCTGAAACCCTTGTCAGCCCTATATTTTATACACTTTGTTGTGCTTTCGTGCTTTTATTTCTCACTTTCTTCCAAGTATTGTTTAAGGCTTTTTTTAATAAAATAACTCCAGCCTTCAATACCGCTTTCTCTTGTGAATTCAGGTATATTGTCTGGAAAATTTTCGACAACTGTGTATGTCAATTTTAATTTTGTCTGATTGCCCTCCTCAATTAGGTCAAAAACCACAACTGAACTGCCAGGATATCCTTCATATCGCCAGTCGTATGTTATTTTCTTCATTGGTACTACCTCTGTCAACTTCCACAAATGTGGAAATATTCTATCTTCTACCTGAACGACAAAACGTGTTTCAAAGCCCACTTTAGGCTCAAAAGATGGGATGTTGTCAAAAAACCATTGTTTCATTTTATCAAGTACGGTTATCGCATCCCAAACATTTTCCATAGACGTGTCAAAGATTTGTTCTACAACAATAGGGTCATCTGTTTTTTTCATAGGTATTCATTTTTATAGTTAGTAGTTTTTTGCATGAAGCACAACGGTTTCGGGGCTTGCGTAGGCGGGGATTTAAAACTGCTCACTTGTCCCCCGCCGCAAAGATAATTACTTGCACACACTTTCAAATTGCTCGTCAACCCCGCTTACGTCAAGCCCCGTGTTGTGTGCAGTGCTTTCTCTCCTTAGTAGTTTGTCAGAAAGTCGTCAAGAAGTTCTATCTTGAATGTCACCTCGTCTTTCATAAATTTTTTCAGTTTTGCATCAGTTGTAACTATTGTTTTTGTCTGTGTCATTGTAGCGGATTCAAATAGATATTTATCGCTGATTGTATTTCCTCCTTCTGTCAATTTATCGGTTATTGTGTCCGCCAATTCAAATTCATTATCATCAACAAAGAAACATCTGTCACTGTCAAGTAAAATGTTTGTAATAAATTTTTTTAGTTCAGTATAAACTTTATTATTGTTCTGATACTGTTTGGCGAACAATTCAACTTTTCGTAAAAATTCACTTGGTCTCCTAACAAATAGTTTGTCTTCCCTAACCATAAATTTGTTGAGAAACTTTTCAAGTTTTTCCTTTTCTTCATTGGATGCGTCAGGTTTAAAGTATTCTGGTAGCCATTCGTTGACAGCAAATTCCATATTTCTTTTAGTCAGTAATTTTGAAAAATGTTTTTAAGTTGTTTAATTCTGTTTGATAAAAATTCTTCAAGCCACCTTTTATTTGTCCGTCAGGATTTATTTCTTGATATTCTGTTTTAGTTTCCTTTCTTGTTTTATTCAAATAATATACTTTCACTTCTTCGCTTTTGATTGTTCCCTCAACCACATTTTTCAAAAGTGAATTGATAAAATGTTCGCTGTGAGTAGAAATTAAAAATTGCTTGTCTTCATCTTCTGCCATTTTAATCAATACGGAAACAAGTTTGTCAATGATTGTCGGGTGTAGGTGAATTTCGGGCTCATCAATGCAAATAAACTTATTACTCTTCTGCATAATCTTTGCAAGAATGGTTACTAACTGATTTGTACCTAAACCTTCATTAACAAGGTCGGCAGTAAATCCATTTTTTCTATCCATAGTTTGCAAATAAAAATTTGAAGTGGCAGGTGTCGTATAAACAGAAAATGTTCTTTCAACAATTTTCTCAAGATAGAATGTAACCTTGCCCGATAAATCTCGGTCATGTGCCAAAAGAGAAGCTATTTCTGCTTCGGTAGAAATTAATGCTCCTAATGGAACAGGATTAAAGTAAGGCTCTGTAAAACCTCTGCGTAAAGGAACAAAATCAATTTTTGCAAATTCATTTAATGGTAACTGAAATATTTTTTTCAGCAATGCAGTTGCTTCATTAATTATTACTTGTTGAGAAGTATCGGCAGGGTTTTCAATAAATCCAGCCGTTGAAACACTCAAAATATTTGCAATTACTCCATTCCAATCATACTTCACCTGTAAAGTATCGCTTTCAAACGCAAATTCCTGTATTTTGTTTGCAGGGTAGGGAAATGCTATTTCTAATTTTGCATTGAAACGATAAGGCTTGTAAGAAGTTATCTCCAGAAACGAAGTAACTTTTCCGATAGAAAGTTTATAGCCAACTTCAATGTCATTATCATTAGAAATAATTTCTAAAATAATATTTTGACTTTCATCTTTGCTAAAAACAGTTTGTTGGAAACCTCCAAGATTAATGAAAGGCAAGGTGAGACAAGCATCAATGCTTTGATTGGGGTTTGTAATTGTATTTTTAAGTGCAAGCAAACTGTAAATAAAACTTGATTTACCACTATTGTTTGCACCAGTCATAACAGTAATGTTCCCCAAAGGCAGTTCTGCCTTTTTTAAACTTTTAAAGTTTTGTATGTTTAGATTTGTTATCATTTTAAATGTCTATTTATTTATGTAATTCAAGTGGCAAAGATAGATTTTTTTTGTGTCATTATTAATTTTATCACAGTCAGTCAATCGGAGCGTCAGTATTGCACACAACGGCAGTCCGTCTAAAAACTGTGAATTACAACTATCCCGAGTACTCGGGACTAATTAGTGTCTGTCCATAAAGTCAGCATTCCAAAAATAAAAAGACACGAATTACACGAATTCACACGAAAAAATTAGTGTAATTCGTGTCAAAAAAAGACATTAGAGACAGACACTAATTAATTGTATGTTGTTTGTTTTCAATGAGTTATTATTTCTCCTTAATGCCAAATTAACAATTTATGATAGTTTTTAGACAGTCTGACGGTTTCGGGGCTTGCGTAGGCGGGGTTTTGAAACCGCTCACTTGTCCCACGTTACAAAGATAATTAATTGCACACACTTTCAAATTGCTCGTCAACCCCGCTTACGACAAGCCCCGTGTTATAGCCAGTGCTGTATTATCGTCCGTGGTTGTCGGTTTGTTGTCCACCGAGTTTTTATTTGTCGTTTATTCCCAAAACCTATTCCCACCCACCAAAAAGAAATGGTGAAACAAATACTATTACGATGACAGCAAATAAAAATAGAAAATAGTTTTGCAAACTTATTTTTTCATTTAAAGTTTGTTTCAGTATTAAATAAAAAAAGATTGTCTGTATAATGCTAATAGCTGAAAAGGCGGAAGCTCCATGAGAATCAGAATCTAACCCGAGTTGATTTAATCCAGGGTAATAAAGTAAAATAAGAACACCCAAGATACCAAACCAGAACAGAATTGTCAAGGGTTCTGTTCTTGTCGTGTCATTTACTTTATTTTCCAATAGATTCAGTTTTTTTAATAAGCCCATTGCTGTCCCCACGAAAAAAGTCAGCAATGAGAGTTGAATAGCCATTGTAAAATAAGGCCATTTATTGTGAACATATTCACCGTCACTTGAAAATACATTATGGTAATTGTGGTAGATTGTCAATGATGTCAAGATAACCGAGGCAATAAAAAGAATAGTTGTTAGAGTGATGCCTTTTGATAGTTTAGACATTGTCATATTTTCTTTTTTAATTGGCAATAATTGTCTGTCCGCTGTAAAGTGTCCACCATGTACTGTAGTTTTTTAGCATTGGCTATAACTTGTAAATACACGCAATACTAACCATTAACCACTTGACATCCAAATCTATTTTATGCGTTTTTTGTATCATACTGTTCTTTGCTATACAAAAAACGCAAGTGCTAAATAGCATCTAAAGGACTTTTAATTTTACCCAAGTCCTTCTTAATAAAAATTTATGAGGAAGCAAAGAAGAAAATAAAAAATGGAAAAGGAGTTCACGTGAAAAGTGAAAAAACAGGTCTTGTTAAGGAATTATACGGTCCGAAAGCATATCCAGAAAAAAGAGGAAAGATACAAACAGGGTTAGGACGAAGATACCGATATTGATTTAATTTTAATCGAAAATAATGATTTTATTTTTCATAAATTCTCGTAATTTCTATTTTACCTTTATACATTTCACAAATTTCAAAAGGTTCTATACACACACTTTTTGGTATATATTGGTGAATTAAAGCAACAGTACAATCATCAATCCAATGATGAATAAAGGCTACGTGTCCACGTTTGTATTCCATTTCATAATATAAGTCGGTTTCGGGTAATTTAACACCTTTTTTAATCAGTATTAGATCACCAGAGTACAAAGTCAAACTATAAGGAAATTTATCTTTCCATTTAAAAATATCAACGTATTTTTTCACCTCATTGTCAGTTAATTTATTCATTACATAATAAGTAAAATCAGCACAACTACCTCCACCTATTTTTTTCCCTAAAAGACTATCGCAAATCTCAATAATTCTTTTATTTGCTTGGGAATACCCGCAAGTACACAAAAAAGTAAATAACAATATGATGATTATTTTTTTCATAACTGTTTACACACCGTAAACGAAAAAAAAAATAAAATGTTTTGAGAAATCCCCTCTCAAAACGAAGTTAAACGTTCTTATAAGAGCAACTGCTACAACTTAAAAGAGTATTTTTGATTTTTGTCTGACAACAGTGAAATAAAATAAAAATCCCCGCAACGGCAGGGGTTTTTATTCGTATATTTTCATTGGAATTACACATCCAACTTGGCATACTTCGCATTCCGCTCAATAAATTCCCTCCTCGGTTCTACTTCATCACCCATAAGAACAGAAAATAAATGGTCAGCTTCTGCGGCTGATTCAATACTGACCTGTTTGAGGCTTCTTGTTTCGGGGTCCATGGTTGTGGACCATAGCTGGTCAGGGTTCATTTCCCCGAGCCCTTTGTATCGTTGTATATTTACTGAATCTGTTTTTCCATTTATAGCCAGAGCTTTCAGGGCTTGATCTCTATCCTTGTCAGACCAGCAATACTTTTCTTCTTTTCCTTTTTTGATAAGATAAAGGGGGGGGAGCGCTATATATAGATAACCTTTTTCAATCAGCTCAATCATATACCTGAAAAAGAAAGTGAGGATGAGCGTTCTGATATGGCTGCCGTCTACGTCAGCATCGGTCATAATAATAATTTTATGATAGCGTAATTTTGTAAGATCAAGCGCTTTTTCATCCTCCTCAGTGCCAAAAGACACCCCCAATGCCATGATCATATTTTTTAATTCAGCATTTTCATAGATCTTATGTTCCATCGCTTTTTCAACATTGAGTATTTTACCCCTCAAAGGCAGGATTGCCTGAAATCCTCTATCCCGTCCCTGTTTGGCTGAACCCCCGGCAGAGTCCCCTTCCACAAGGTATAATTCACAATTTCCGGGATCTTTATCAGAGCAGTCGGCTAATTTACCGGGCAGGCCCGAACCGCCCAGCACACCTTTGCGCTGCACCATTTCTCTTGCCTTACGTGCTGCATGACGTGCCTGTGCACTCAGCAGCACTTTAGAAATAATGACTTTAGCCTCTTTAGGATGTTCTTCCAGGTAATCCGCTAATTTTTCGCTTACACACATATCTACAGCGCCCATTACTTCAGAATTACCAAGCTTACTTTTCGTTTGTCCTTCGAATTGCGGCTTAGCTACTTTAACAGAAATAACTGCTGTCAAACCTTCCCTGAAATCATCCCCGCTGATCTCAAAATTCATTTTTTCAAGCATTTTGGATCGTTCGGCATAGGTTTTCAGGGTCCGTGTTAATGCTCTTCGAAATCCTGCTATATGCGTTCCGCCTTCTATCGTGCTGATGTTGTTTACATATGAAAAGACATGTTCGGCATAAGAAGTGTTATATTGGATTGCTACTTCAACCGGTACATCCGCTTTTTTCCCTTCAATATAAATAGGGAAAGGGATTAAACTCTCTCTTGCATCATCAATATATTTGACAAACTCTATTAATCCGCCTTCAGAAAGGAATTCTTCATTGAGCGGGTTTCCCTTCTTGTCATTTTCCCGCTTGTCGGTGATGGATAGCCTTATTCCCTTATTTAAAAAAGACAATTCTCTCAGGCGTGAAGTTATGGTGTCATAAATAAATTCGGTGGTAGAAAAAATCTCTTTGTCAGGCGTAAAAAGAATGATCGTGCCGGTAGTATTTGTTTTGCCTGTTTCCTTTACCTTATACAGTGGTTTTCCCCGTTTATATTCCTGCTGGAAGATCTTTCCCTCCCGGTGAATGGTAGCTATCAATTTACTTGAAAGCGCGTTTACGCAGGAGATACCTACACCGTGCAAGCCGCCCGACACTTTATAGCTATCTTTGTCGAATTTTCCTCCGGCATGCAGCACGGTCATTACCACTTCCAATGCTGAGCGCTTTTCTTTCAGATGCATATCTGTTGGAATGCCCCTGCCATTATCGGAGACTTTAATGGAGCCGTCTTTGTTGACCGTTACATCAATTTCCGTGCAATGGCCTGCCATAGCTTCATCAATAGAATTATCTACTGCTTCCCATATTAAATGATGCAACCCTCTTACGCCTATATCTCCGATATACATAGCCGGAGTTTTCCTTACTGCTTCCAGGCCTTCAAGAACCTGTATATGATCGGCTGTGTAGCCCTTGCCATCTTGTTGAGCTTTAGTAATTTTCATTCGTATATTAGCATTTTATTAATTAGTATAATAGGGTGTAAAAATAAGAAAAAAAGTAAACATTAAAACAAAAAAGGTACTAAAATATAAATAGTTGAGTCCACTCCAAAAAGTATTTTTTCACCGCAAAGCCGCTAAGGTACTGTGTTAATTTCCAAATAATTTTTTAATGATTCTATAAATTTTTTAGTACTTTTGCATTTACACG
>VRUD01000103.1 GCA_019456305.1 Cytophagales bacterium
AAAACATAAAATTATTGATAATATCATACTCAATGTATCTTTTTTTTCTATAAAATCACCATTTAGTATCATTGAAATAATGTTTGCATGAATAACCACTCCATACATATCAGGATATGACCTGCCATAAGTGCAGAAAGATCGGTAAAGACTTGGCAAATCACATCTTTTCGAAGCTGACCAAGAGTATCACTGCCAATTATTGCAGGATCATCAAAACCAGTACCTATCCCTAACTCACGATCAGTAAAAGTTAATAGAAAAAAACCTGCTGTACATTGATGAGAATGGCGTATAATATCTTCATCTGAGGGTATGATCAAATCATTTAGGCTATATAAATTGCCGAACCTATCGAAAATTTCCTGTCCGGCTAAAGAATCTATTTGTGCAAAATTATTACTGCTATACAATAAGGCGCACAATGTAATGAATAACGAGAGTTTAGTGATTTTTTTCATGATCTTTAAGTTTACTGATTGTAATAAAAACTCTGTAATATAAGTAAAAATTTAATATGATCAAACAAAAAAGGTGTTTTTTAACTTTTTTTTAAACTTAAGTTATATCTTGCAAGATATAAATAATATAAGAAATAAAACAAATTTTTACAGCCATTTTTTTCATATATTCATTAATTTGCAAAAGATTTTTCTATTCATGTAACCAGCATCAACCATGTCCTCCAAACTCCTAAAAACATTATGGATCTCATTTATAGCAGTGTGGTTCTTGTTTATATTATTTATCTTTTCTGTAAACATTAATTTATTAGGCTTATTTGGGGGGCTTCCCGGTTTAGAAATTCTGGAGAATCCTAAAAGTGAGCTGGCTTCAGAGATCTATTCAATTGATAATGTATTGTTGGGTAATTTTTTCCGGCAATACCGGAGCGCTGTGGATTATGAAGATATTTCTCACCACATGCTCAACGCTGTGCTTTGTACAGAAGATATCCGGTTTGCAAAGCATTCAGGTATTGATTTCAGAGGGTCATTCAGGGTCCTGTTCAAAACAATTTTTTTGGGACGATCGGCTGCTGGCGGGGGAAGTACAATTACCCAGCAACTTGCCAAAAATTTATTCCGAACAAGAAGCAAAGAGCTTAAAGGCACATTAAGCAATATTCCTTTGCTGGGAACGATCATTATTAAAGTGAAAGAATGGATCACTGCTATTAAGATCGAACGATCCTATACAAAAAAGGAAATAATTACCATGTATCTTAACACCGTTTCATTTGGAAGCAATGCGTTTGGCATCAAGGTGGCAAGCAGAACCTTTTTCAGTACCTCTCCTAAATCTCTAAAATTAGAACAAGCAGCGGTTTTAACCGGCCTTCTTAAAGCGCCTACCAGGTACAGTCCGGTCTTAAATCCTGGAAATTCATTAGCAAGAAGAAATATTGTTTTTCACCAGATGTACAAATACAATTATATATCAAAGGTTCAATACCATTCAATAAGAACAAGGCCTATTGAACTAAATTATAAAGTAGAAAAACATAGTGAAGGGGTTGCGCCTTATTTCAGAAACAATATTGTAAGGAAGTTTATGCTCAACTGGTGCAAAGAACATGGCTATGACCTTTTCTCAGATGGCCTGAAAATTTATACAACTATTGATTCGCGCATGCAAAGATATGCAGAACAAGCTATAAAAGAACATTTAACTATACTACAGGAACAATTTTTCGAGCATTGGAAGGGTAGAAATCCCTGGATCAACGAAAACAATGAAGAAATCAGAGGTTACATCGAAAAAGAAGCAAAAAAGACAGAAACATATCGAAAATTAGTAAGACGGTATGGTGCAGGCTCCGATTCAATACATATTGTCATGAATACTCCAAGAAAAATGAAAGTCTTCTCATGGAGGGGTGGTAATATTGAGAAAGTATTAAGCCCTATGGATTCTATCAGGTACTTTAAACATTTCTTACATACAGGATTCATGTCTATGGATCCGCACACAGGTCATATTAAAGCGTGGGTGGGCGGTATCAATTATAAATATTTTCAATACGACCATGTAAAACAAGGAAAAAGACAGCCAGGCTCTACTTTTAAACCAATAGTATACACTGCAGCTATTGATAATGGATTTTCACCTTGTCATACAATGATTGATGGACCAACAACTTTTACAGTCAGGAAGGCAGATGGCAGCGGAGATACATCCTGGACACCCAAAAATAGTCACGGTGTATTCACCGGTGAAATGCTAACGATCAGGCAGGGAATGGCAAGGTCGGTTAATTCCATTACAGCCCGGCTTATGAAAAGATTAAAACCCCGGTTGGTTGTAGAATATGGCAAAAGACTGGGCATCACCAGTCCTTTGGTAGCTGCCCCGGCCTTATGCCTGGGAACCTGTGATGTCTCTGTTTATGAGCTTGTGGGGGCTTACAGCACTTTTGTGAATAACGGAATATGGACAGAGCCTATCTACATTACCCGGATAGAAGATAAAAATGGCAATGTGATCCGGGAATTTGTACCAAAAACACGAGAAGTACTAAACGAAGAAAGCGCCTACCTTATGATCCACATGCTAAAAGGCTCCACCGAAGAAAAGGGTGGTACGGCACTCGGTCTGAACAGATATGACCTACGATGGGATAATGAAATAGGCGCCAAAACGGGTACTACCCAAAATAGTTCTGATGGCTGGTTTATTGGGGTGCTGCCTCAATTGGTATCAGGGTTATGGGTAGGCGGTGAAGACAGATGTATACATTTTCGCACTATGGAATATGGACAGGGTGCAAGGATGGCCATGCCAATCTGGGCACTTTATATGCAAAAAGTTTATGACGATGCCACCTTAGGTATCACCAAAAGAAGATTTTTAAAACCCACTAAAAAATTATCTGTAGAATTGGATTGTGATTCTATAGCAGGGATAAGTGATACTTTATCAATTTCAAGACCTGTTGAGAACCGGTTTGAGGAAGACTGAAGTAGGTGTTGGGTGCTGGGGGCTGGGGGCTGGGGGCTGGGGATTCTCGGAACTGGTTGCTTGATACTGTATGCATGCAGCTTGGAATTAGGAAATTATAATTTTGTATTGATTAATTTTATGCAACTAAAGTTAATTTAAAACGTTAATTATCTAACAAAACACAAAAAATATGAGTACAGCACAAATCAAAGAAAAGCTTCACCAATACATCGATCAGGGAGATGAAAGCCTGATTAAAAAAATTTACAAGCTGGTTAAAGAAAATGATCTTGATGAAATTGTGGGGTATGCTGCAGATAGAAAACCCATCACTAAAAAAGATATAATTGCACGGGCAAAACAAGCAAATGAAGATATAGCAGATGGTAGGGTAATCACTCAAGAAGACCTGGAAAAAGAAGCAGAAAATTGGTGAAGATGAAAGTTATATGGACCAAATCAGCTAGAGGGGATTTAAGCTCAATTTACCTATATTATAAAGAGAAAGTTAACAGCAAAATAGCTCGTAAAATTAGAAGTACGATCTTTAGGCGGACAGATGTATTAAAAAGACATCCTTTTGCAGGTCAACAAGAAGAAATGTTGAAAGTTCTGCAAGAAGGTCATAGATATTTGGTAAAAGGGAATTATAAGATCATATATAAAATAACAGAAAAAAAAGTATTCATAACCCAAGTTTTTGATGCCAGACAAGACCCACAAAAACTGCTACAAAAAGAAAGAGATTAATCCTAAGCCTCTAAAAAAACACACAAATGTCAATGGCTTTAGTTTAATATAGCGTGTTAAACTGTATCTTAGCTCTGTAAATGTACACAAAATTGATAAAATCGGCAGTCGGCAGTCGGCAATCGGCAATCGGCAAAAAGGCAAAATTGATAAAGTCGGCAATCGGCAATCTACAGTCCCCAGTCGGCAAAAAACAATTGCCGACTGCTCCCGAGTACTCGGGATGGACTGCCGACTGTGGACTGCCGACTGCCGATTGTGGACTGCCGACTGTGGACTGCCGACTGAAAGGTATTCAATGTGATTTTGAAAATTATGCATTTTGCAACGTTAGTTTAAACTAAAGCCATGTCAATGCTTGAACTACCACTAACAAGTAAACTACCCAACAACCCCGGCATTTATAAATTCTTCGACAAAAATAATTCGCTTATCTATATTGGAAAAGCAAAAGATATTCGGAAAAGAGTTAGCAGCTATTTTTCCTCCCTTAAGGGGGGAAAGAGGGGGGTAAATTGGAAAACACAAAAGCTTATAAATCAAATTGATCACGTAGAATACACGATTGTTGATAACGAATTTGATGCCTTTTTACTTGAAAATAATTTAATAAAAAAACACCAGCCCAAATATAATATCCAATTAAAAGATGATAAATCTTATCCATATATTTGCGTTACCAATGAGCGATTCCCCCGTGTATTTTCATTTAGAAACATCCATATCAAACCTCCCAATGGCACTTTTTATGGCCCCTATTCAAGTGTTCGTACAATGAATACTATATTGGAATTAATTAATAGTATCTATCAACTAAGGACGTGTAAATACAATCTATCAGAACAAAATGTTAAAAAAAAGAAATATAAAGTATGCCTTGAATATCACATAGGCAATTGCAAAGGACCATGCGAAGGGCTGCAATCAGAAAAAGAATATAATGAACATATATTACAGATTAAGAGCATTTTGAGAGGTCATTTTACAAAGGCATTATCTTTTTTAAAATCTCAAATGCAGAAAGCAGCAAAGGAATTTAAATTTGAAAAAGCTCAGCAATATAAAGAAAAACTAGAGCTGCTCAATAAATACCAGAGCAGATCTCTTGTTGTAAATCAGAAAATATATGACCTTGATGTATTCACCATCATATCAAATCAAAGATTCGCATACATTAATTATTTAAAGGTAGTTAAGGGCAGGATAGTTAATACCAAAACAATTGAAGTAAAGAAAAAGCTTAATGAAACAGATGCTGAAATCCTAGCTTTTGTAATTATTGAAACCATTACACCTGCTCCCTTCTTAGATCATCAAATAAATAAAGATGAAAGTCAGGAAAAGTATTTTTCTAATGAGATCATAACAAATATTCCAGTTGAAATACCAGTCAGTTCCCCCAAAAGAGGGGATAAGAAAAAACTAATTGAACTGTCACTGAAAAATGCCTGTTTTTTTCAAAATGAAAAACAACAAAACAGGTCAACCGGAAATGATCAAACCAAGATATTAAAAAAATTACAAAAAGACCTGAGACTCAAATCCCTTCCCACCCATATTGAATGCTTTGACAATTCAAATATTCATGGGAAAAATGCAGTGGCTTCAATGGTATGCTTCAAAAATGGCACGCCATCAAAAAAAGACTTCAGGCATTTTAATATCAAATCTGTCACGACCCCTGATGATGTTGCTTCAATGAAAGAAATTGTCTATAGAAGATACAACAGCCCCCCTAACAGCCCCCCGAATCGGAGAAACGGAGAAACGGAGAAACGGGGGAGGCAAGTCACCGATTCATCGATTCACCGATTCACCGATTCGGGGGGATATAGGGGGGCTGTTCCACAACTTATCATTATTGATGGCGGAAAGGGACAATTAAATGCAGCAACAGAAGCATTAAAAAGTCTGGAGTTATACGGACAAATAGCTATTATTGGTATCGCAAAAAAATTAGAAAAAATATACTTTCCCGGAGACAATATCGCGCTGCACATTGATAAAAGGTCTGAAACCCTGAAATTGATCCAAAAAATACGCAATGAAGCACACAGATTTGCTATTCAATTTCACAGAAAAAAAAGAAGTAAAACACAAATATCACCATCACTTATTAAAATTGATGGTATAGGGGATAAAAGTATGGAAAAACTGCTTGCAAGATTCAAATCACCAAAAAAGATCAAACAAGCGTCTTTGGAAGAATTAGTTGAAATAGTGGGGTGGCAAAAAGCAGGTTTGGTTAAAGAGAGATTATTTTAGTTATTGGTTTATTAGTTTTTATAATTAAATGAAATGATTTGGATAAACCAACAAACCCAAAAACCAAAACAAGTAACTATTTAACCATAACTAACAAACCAACCAACTAAAAACTAACTAGAATTCCCAAAGATTATGCTCATACTCAAATAATTTATACAACTCCGCTTTTGAAGCTCTAATACCCCCCAATTCACCACCAAATATATCAGACAATACCTCATCTTTAGGATTAGATACTTTTGTGATATAGGAGCTAAATAATCGCAGCTTAATGGCATCGGCAAAATTATATTGCTCTGCATCATTAAAAGCGTTATGCCATACAGCACGCTCATCTTGCCTGAAAATATCAATCAGGTCTTTGTATTTAAATGACGCCACAGACACATCAAAACCTTTTAAAGTATTCCCAGCTGGAACCACCATCGTGAAAGCCAATATATCATAATACATACGTGACCGCTCTTTGTCAAAGATTACATCTTCTCTTATATCCAAAATGAAAATGTCTTTAGGGTAGTATTCATCTGAGACGGTCTCTGTAGCAGGTCCCTCCTGGTCAGGATCGCCCCAATCGTCATCCTCATCTCCGCCAAACAAGGTATCTTCCCCTGTACCTCCCAATCTCTCATCTTTGATTTTTTTAAGAAACTCCTCTTTGGTCATCGTGGTGACACATGAATCGCTCGCGTAAGGGATCAATTTTTCCTGCTTTACAGCATCCATAATGATCCTTGAAATTTCAGCGTTTTTAGCGAAAAATGGGAGATTCTGTTTTTCATCTAACCTGAGCCTTCGGACGATCGATTTTTGATACATAATATCAGATTCATGAATAGGATCTGTTGACAACGGATTATAACCGTTGTCATCTTCCTGGGCTATGCTTATTGCAATTGCTCCGGAGATAAAGACGAATAAAAAGCTTAACTTTTTCATAATAAAAATATTTTAGTCTCATTAGATAGTAAATACATCTAATGGGACAATTTATTGAATAGGAATATTAAAAATTGTTTCATTACTTGGCATTATAACTTCTTCTATCTTACTCTTGAAATTCAATCTTTGAACCTTTTTGACATCTATTACAATCCTGTCGCCAGGTTTTGCATTACTCGCAATTTCAGATATATTACATTTAGAAGATGTACAATTTATTGTAGTCACCGGCCTTCTTCCTCTTGCCAGAAATGCTACCCACTTCACAATTCTGTAACGTGCATCGTCAGGAAGAAAAGCCTTAAAATTCTTCTCGGCTTCTGCTTTAACTATGAGCGTTCTGGGACCTGGTGCATTAACACCTTTTTTCCTATCTACGGTTCTCTTTCCAATATAAACGACAATATCCGGTAAAGGTATTCCAATGACCTTAAACTCTTCTTTGCCAATATAAGTTCCGCTGCTTGATACTCTCAGAATAACCTTTTTAGCATTTGGAACAATAGTAACCTCTCCTTTCCTTGATCCCCTTATCGCTTTACCTCCCGTAACTCCGTAACTCGGTCTGTATGACTGACCCAATGCAGGAACCAATACCCTCAGTTTATTACCACAGTTCAAATAAAGTGCCGACACAGACTGAGACTGGATCTGGATCACCGGCTGGGCTACAATATACTCTTCTTCAATCATAAAAGTTGTATCCACCATACCACGTAACGTAATTGTACCTTTCCACTTTTTTTTGATCTTTCCTTCTTTATCGTAGCGGCCGCCCGTAGCCCGGAATTCTATCTCCCCCATTCCCATGGCATCTACCACTACATCTTTACCCATATACTTCATTTCCGGTTTCATGCCGGAAGTTGAAGCAGCAAGAAACATTTGTGCCTTATATTTTGTTCCCGCAGCCACAATTCTTGATTCGGGCTTCACCATGGGCCTGATAAGATCAAACTTTAGATCAGCAGCGCCTACCTGCTCTGCGAAGTAATTCATTACCAATTCTTCAAGGGAACTAACCTCTGCCTGTTTCTGGCTTAGCACAGCAAGTGCAGCAGCTACTGGTGTTTTAGAAAAAGCCAGGTAAGCAAAATCTTTACCTGTTTGATCAGCGTCATTCTTCCAGATAGGATCTTCTTCAGCGCTAAGCGCCAGTCCCGGAATGGCTTGCACCTCCGGATCATCTACAATGGATTTGATAAAAGATAAGTAACCATCCAGTAATTCCTTAAGCTCATAAGCATGGCCGGCCTCTTTTGCATCCCCTGTATATCCATTTTCAGCCGATCCTATCATAATATGATGCACTTGCTCATCTTCTGCTTTATTTTCAGGAACTCCAGATCCAGGCGGTGATTCTCCACCGCATGCTTCTATCAGCTCAGTTTTCCACCAGTTCATTCTCCTTATTATCTTGTTAGATTCTACACTAACAAACTTTGCAGCTTCTAATACAGCGACATCAGGAGCCCTGTTTCCTGACTTTTCAACCGCCAGGCGCATTTTGTGCCTAACGTTTTCAGCAGCAAAAACGTGACTATCATTCGCTGCTTCAAGTCCCTTATTCAGGAATATAAACTTATTGATGATGGCTGCGCTAATCTGCAATGCAAGCAATGCAGTAAGCACCAGGTACATCATCCCGATCATTTGTTGTCTCGGTGATAGTTTTTCACCTCCCATATTAATTGATTATTGATTATTTATTATTGATATTACATTTTCCATCTTCCATCTTCCATCAACCATCTTCCATCATATTATCCTTTCATAGCCGATAACATTCTTCCATAGATAGCGTTCAGATCGGTTAATCTGGAAGTCAATTCAGACAATGTTTCTTTAAATTGTATAGCTTCCTCACCTGTCTTGGATACATTATCCATCACTGTATTTATACCTCCATAAGCGCTATTGATAGAATTTAGGTTAGAATTCAGTTGAGATAATTCTTCTTTGAATTGCTCAGAATCTTTACGTGTTTCTGATATAGTCTGTACCGTAGCAGACAGATCGCCATAAGAGTTATTAAGTGTGTTCAAATTTGAACCCAGCCTACTGATCTCTTCTTTAAACTGCTGTGTCTCATTACCGGCATCCGACATATTCTCCATAGCAGAAGTGAGGCCCCCATAGAATTTATTGATGGTCTTCAGATGGGTATTGGCATCCTGCAGCTCCATTTCATATACTGCGTTCAGCGCCCCAAGGTTTTTGGTGATATTCTGCATCTGGTTTTGATATTCCTGTGCTTCTGATGTTGTTTCAATCAGTGTGCTCATAGCATTTACCGTAGAATTACCGGCTTCCTTTACTGCGAGCATGGATTCTGCAGCATTTCTAACATTCTGGGCATACTCATCTGTTGCAGCCGTAGCATTACTCAGATCAGCCATATTTGCCGCTGTATCACTTAAATTATGCAATCCCTTCCCCAATTTACCGATCAGTTGACTATCTATTTCAGCATCACTCATCATGTGATCCAATTTTTCACTTACGGTTTTACCGGGTGCTCCATCTCCATCTTCATCATCATGCGCCATTAATTCCGGATAAACTTTACCCCACTCGAAATCACGGAATGGTGGTGCAAAGGCGCTAAATCCGAAAATAACAGCTTCGGTACCCAAGCCTATAATAAGCATGGGATTAGCCCCGGGCCAGTGCATGATCTTAAACAACGCACCAATAATCACAACTGACGCTCCAAGACCATAGAACTTCGGCATGATCGATATGAAGAACTGGTGGAGCCACTCAGGAACATAATAGGGATCAGCACTTTGTAGTGCACGCAATTCCATTTCTTTGGAAATTTCTTCTGGTGAAAGACCTTTTTTTTCCAGTTTTTTTATAGCCCTTTGATTGAAGAATCCTTTTAATCCTTTAAACATAATTATTTTTGTTTAGTTAAATGAATAGTGAAAAAAACTTAATAATTCATCCCCGAACTAAAATTCAGGGTCATTCAAAAATTTACTCTTCAATTATTTTTTCCTAAAATCCAGATCCGGACGAACGTCCCAGATAAGTCATCACGCATCTGAACCCAACATATGATTTAGTAGTATCCTGGTATTCAAAATCCTTTGTACCGGTTTCGCAAAAGTAAGATATATCTTTCCAGGAGCCGCCTCTTATAATCTTTTTCGGTTCATTATCATCTTTATATACCGGGTTTAGATCCCAAACCGTAGGAACAGCTGCATCGTTCCATGCATCTTCACACCATTCAGCAACATTACCTGCCATATCATACAATCCAAAACTATTTGGAAAATAGGAAGCCACAGGTGAAGAATACTGGAAACCGTCATCAAAATAATTACCTCTGCCTGGCTTAAAGTTTGCCAGTACGCAGCCTTTTGCATTTCTGGGATAAGGGTTACCCCATGGATATTTTGCCATAGGTTTTTTACCACGAGCTCCATACTCCCATTCTGCTTCAGTAGGCAATCTGAATCTTGGCATTGCAAACAAACCCAATTCTGTACGCCAGTCGTTCATATGTTTTGTTCTCCATTCAGAAAAATATTTTGCTGCAAACCAATCTACTCCTACCACCGGGTAATCATCGAAGGCCGGATGCCAGAAATAATACTCCATCATCGGGTCGCCAAAATGATAAGAAAAGTCGCGCACCCATACCATTGTATCAGGATAATAATCATTCATGATAGTCTCTTCCCCTAAAATATCCAATGAATCGTTCAACAAGACTGCAATAAACTGCCGATACTCATTATTAGTTATCTCAGTTTCGTCCATCAAATAAGCGCCAATTGTAATTTGCTTATTCTGGTTTACCATGGTACGAGCCGCATTCTCATCTGCCTGTCCCATATGGAATGTACCTGAAGGACACATTATCATACCATAAGGCATCGTCATAGCTTCATAGACTCTGCCTGGAACTCCGGTCAATTCTCCTCCCCCTCCAATAACACCACCACCTCCGCAACCGTCAAGAAAGAATAGCGTTGCACATGAAGATAAACCAATTGCAATGCTTCGAATAATTCCATTTAAATTTTTCATAATTGTAATTTTTTTTACCCCTGCAATTTTTTTATCAGGGTGTATAGTTACTTTTAAAACAATTAGTAATGTAGTAATACGCAAATGTACGAAATATATAAAACTAATACAAAAAAACTTTATTTATACAACGAAAAAACGCCCAAATATTATTAAAAAAAATCAAAACCAAAACTATTTGGTAGAAAATTTTTATTTCGACCCAATAAATTTTTCACAATAGTACGAAACTTATTTATTTTAGTTTAAGTTTTGTACAAAAATTTCCGTAGAGACGTCCAAATTGGGCGTCTCTACGGAAATTTTAATGCCTGAATCTTGGCGTTCTGATAATAGGTTTTGTAGCCGCTTGCAGCGGAGGCAAAGTATATGCCAACATAATTTCATGGGATGTAGGCTTTTTTGCTTTTGCACCAATTATGGTCAGATCAAAAGAGTAACCTGTACGCAACGCGTTATCTTTTAAAAAACTGATCCCTGCCAGTATGGTGAAAGCATCCTGCTGCCTGTAAGCTAAACCACCCCAATATTGATCGTTATACATACCCATCACGTTAATTTCATAAGAAATAGTATTAAAATCTGTTTTAAAAATAAAAGAGGGTGTTATGGTCAATTCATAGTTTAATTGATAGTTATAGCCCCCTGTTACATTAAGATGAGGTTTTAGTCTTGAATCAACAGTATCTGGTTTACCGAAGTCAAATTTTGGTTGAAGAAGATGGTTAATGGCTACTCCGCCATAATACCGGTCTGATTTATCTTTAAACCAGGCTCCAAAAGCCATATCGGGTTTAATTTGCGTTTCCTTGTGATCGGGGACTACCGGATCAGGTTCATCATTCGGCCTGTAATTAAATCTCCCAATAGTACGTGAAAACATACCTGTTCTGACACCAAAACCCAATGTGCCGGTAGTCAATTCCAAATTATAGGAATATGACAACTGAATTTCAAAGTTTGACATTGGTCCAAACCGGTCATTTACCACCTGAATTCCAACACCGCCAATTTTTGGCACAGGTGTATTAAAGGTAAATGCCTGTGTAGAGGGAGAACCACCGTCATCAAATGAGGCGTCATAGAATGCCCATTGTTCCCTCCATATAAAGGTCAGACCCGGAACTCCTTCTATACCCGCATATCCAGGATTCAAATACATACTATTGAACATATAATGGCTGAGCTGTAGATCTTGCTGGGCTTTTAATTTCACCCCGTTAGATAAGATTAATATCAACAATACAATAATATAATAATAGTGCGAAAAACTAT
>VRUD01000104.1 GCA_019456305.1 Cytophagales bacterium
AATATCCCTAAACAACCAAGTGAATCTGTAATGTAAACTTTATAAATTCCTGCCGGAACATTTGTGATAGAACTTATAGTATCATATACCATACTATCTGTAGATATAATAGTAGTCAAAATAAACCATACATAAGTATAAGGAGGAAGAGGTACAGCGTTCCAAATTGATACTTGTGCAATACCTGTAGAATCTTCGTTACATATTAGGTCTGTAAAACTAGTAGAAGAGCTATTTGGGAATTGAGAAAATCCTACCACAACACTATCTATTATTTTACATCCGGCACTATCATAAATAATAACATTGTGAACCCCCGCAGATAAACCTGTTAATACAGAATCTTTTAGCAGGGTATCACTGTTCCAATAAAAAGTATAGGGTGGAATTCCTCCAAAAGTAGAAACAGTTGCCGATCCATTACCGGCATCTTTGCAACTTTCATTTCTAATAGTGAATGTAGCTTCAATAAGAGCAGGCTCTTTAAGTAAGACACTATCGGTTGTTTCACATCCATTACCGTCTATAACGGTTACACTATACAAGGCAGCGCCTAAGGAATCTATAATAGAATCATTTCCGCCAATAGGCGTCCAATTATACACATATGGTGGTGCACCTTCTTTAGTCTGGACTGCAACGCTTCCCGTACTATCCCCGTTACAGAATATTTCTTTAATAAGAATAAAAGCATCTATAACAGGACCTGGAAGATTACCTACGAAAATTACCAGGCTATCTTCACAACCGTTACTATCTGTTACGGTTATTGTATATTGTCCGGCAAGTAAGCTGGTAGCTGTATCATTTACTTGTGGAACAGGAGAGGTGTTCCATGAATAAGTATAGGGAACCGTACCACCGCTCACATTGACAATGGCTATCCCAACGGATTTAGCACACGTATCAGGTAGTGTGGTATCTGCCAATACAAGCAGGGTAGGTTCGGTTACCTGTATTGAATCAAATATTTCCTGGCACCCGTTTGCATCTGTTACTATTACTGTATAAGATCCTGCTGAAAGGTTTGACGCAGTAGGTAATGTATTTGGTGGTAAAACAGTGGGCCAAAGCCAGCTATAACCTCCAGCGCCTCCTGTTGGTATAGAGGTAATGGAGCCATTGCTCAATCCATTACAGCTTACATTAACTATAACAATACTATCCAGCTCAATAGGAGTTGGGTCCACAATTGTTGCAGTATCATATACAGCCGGACAATTATTCGCATCAGTTACTTCCACTACATGAGTACCTGCACATAAAGTATCTGCTGTGAATGTTGTATCACCATTAGACCACAGATAAGAATAAGGCGGAGTGCCCCCGATTACAGAAACGTTTACCCATCCGTTACAAGCAGCAATACAGGTTGGAGAAAGTTGAGCAGTTGCAGTAACTATTGATGATGGTTCAGTAATTACAGTGTCAATAGAAGCTGTACAATTATTAGAGTCGGTAACTTCAACGATATATGTACCTGCTGTTAACCCTGTTGCTATTGAGCCGGTTTGCCCGATAGGGCTGCCAGGTCCGTCAAACCATTCGTAGGTAAATGGCGGGGTACCTCCCGAATCAACCACTACGATCGCTATTCCGGTGCTATCTCCAAAACATGATACATGTATCACTGAATCAATTGAGAGTGCAGGAAGTTGCACATCATTAACATTGGCAATTTCAGTAGCGATGCATCCGTTAGAATCAATGACAACCGGGGTATATGATCCGCCAGACAAGCTGTCAACGGTTATTGAAGACTCTATCGTATCTCCGCTGCCATTATCTATCCATAAATAAGTATAAGGTGGATAGCCGCCATTTATGATCATAGTAGCTGTACCGAGAGAATCACAGGTCGGATCAACGATGTTTACGTTAACGATCGCTAACAACATAGCAGGGATAATACTGACTTCATTAGTTTTAACGCAGCCATTGGTATCTGTAATTTGAACAACAAATGCGCCTCCCGTACCTGTACCTCCATCCCCGCATAATCCTGTTGCCGTTGAATCAATCTGGAAACCATCCCATAGGTAGCTGTATGGTGGGGTTCCGCCTGTGGCATGCACAGTAGCCTCCCCGTCACATGCCAGGTAACATTTTTCGTTAATGGTTGTGAATGTTGTGGTTATTGAATCCGGTTCGGAAATAGTTACAGAGGTAATGGCTATACACCCGTTGGTATCTGTAACGATGATAGTATAAAACCCGGCACACAACGTACTCACAGAGCTGGTTGTACTGTTACCGGTGTCATCCCACAGATAAGTATAAGGCGGTGTTCCGCCTGTGATATTTACCTGTGCATATCCATCACAGGCACCGAAACAGTTGGCGTCAATGCTGGCAAAAATGGAGGCGGAAGGAGAGCCAACATCGTTAACCAATACAGTAGCAGAATCTTTACAACCAGTATTATCCGTAACAACAACAGTATATGCCCCCGCAGCTAAACCTGTAGCAGTATCCGTAGTTTGCCCGCCAGCTTGGGCATCCCATTGGTAGGTGAAAGGAACAAAACCGCCCGAAGTAACAGTCACATACGCTACGCCATTGCTATCACCGCAGGTAGCATCTATGGAACCCGTAGCAAGCACAATAGCAAGTGGTTCATTCACAGCAATACAGGTATCCAGCGTGCATCCTTTGATATCCTTAATAGTTACGCAATGTGTTCCTGCACATAAACCTGTAATGGTTTGAGTGGTTTGTCCACCCGGAGACCATAAGTAAGTATAAAGTGGGCTGCCTCCGGAAGGTGTTACGGTGGCAGATCCGTCACAAACGCCAAAACAACTTGCGTCTGTCGCTGAAATCGTAGTTGTTAAAGCAGGTGGTTGACCAATAAATGCAGCGCCTGCTTTCACACAACCGGCAGTATCGGTAACAACAAGCGTATAAACCCCGGTACATAAATTTACTGCCGTTGAATCAGTATCTCCGGATGTCCAGAAATAAGTATATGGTGGAGTGCCTCCTGTAACTGTAGCCGTTGCCTCACCTGTACATTCTCCATTGCAAAGCGGATCGGTAGGAGTAATGGTGATGGTTATAGGAGGTGGTTCTGTAATTGTTATACAGCCAATAGAGACACACCCAACAAAATCGGTAATAGTATCACAATGTGCGCCTGCTGTCAAGGCAATAGCAGTGGCGCTAATCTCAGTATTATCCCACAGGTGAGTAAACGGTGCCGTACCACCGGACATCGTCACCGTGGCCGATCCGTCAGAACCGCCGTTACAGCTTACATTATTGTTTAATGTAATTGTTGGCGTACCGCCACCTATATCATTGATGGTTACACATTGAACCGCTGAACAACTATTGGCATCTCCAACCGTAACACACCAAACTCCGCTTGTTAAATTTTTAGCAGTATCATCTAATTGTATAGGTGAGGTATTCCACGAGTAAGTATAACTACCTGTACCACCGGTAACGGTTACATAAGCTTCTCCATCTGCCAGTCCGCAGTTTGCATCTGTATTTATAAATGTTATAAGCGCTAATGGAGCAGGTTCATTAATAATTACACTATCAACTGTTGTACAACCATTAGCATCTGTAACAGTAACGCAAAATGTATCGGCACTGAGGTTGCCCACGTCTTGCGAGGTAGGCCCGTGGCACCATAAATAGGTGTATGTACCTGCGCCTGTGCCTCCCGTTACGGTCAGGTCAGCGGCTCCATTCGTACCACCGTTGCAGGAAATATCTGTACCGATGATGAAAGTTGACAGTGCAGCCGGTTCATTAATGGTAACACATTCATTTGCTATACATCCATTACCATCTGTGACCGTAACGCAATAAATACCGGCAATTAAGCTGTCGGCAGTAGGTCCGCTTCCGCCATAAGGCAACCATGACCAGGTATAACCCCCTGTACCTCCTGAAACAGATACTGTAGCGCTGCCTGTGCTGTCACCGTTACATGCAACGGGTGTGCTTGAAGTAATGGAAGCGATCAGTGCAGGCGGTTCTGATATTATTACCGTTGCTGAAGCTACACAACCTGAATCATCGGTAATGGATACAGTGTAAGTGCCTGCCTGTAAACCCGTAGCGAATGAGTCTACACTAACCGGAGGCGACCACGACCATGTAAACGGCCTTACACCGCCAGAACCTGTTGCCGTAGCGCTGCCGTCACTACCCCCGTTACAGGTTACGCTGTCGCTGCTAACGATTGAAGCGGTTGGAGCCCCGGCATCATTTACGGAGATAGTTACCGAATCACTGCAAAGTTTCGCGTCAGTTACCGTTACAGTGTATGCACCGGCAGTCAGGCTGGTAATTGTGGGGGTCGTCCCGCCACCTGGTGACCACAAATAGGTATAACCCGGAGTGCCACCGGCAACTGCTACAGAGGCTTCTCCATTAGGAATTCCGCAGGCTGCATCTACGCTGCCGGGTGTAAGCGTCATTGCAGGAGGCTGGCCCACTGTGTAGCTTATATTAAACGTACAACTGTTAGCATCTGTAACAGTAACATTATATGTTCCTGCACAAAGACCTGTTGCTGTTTGAGTAGTTTGGAATCCTGTGTTCCCATCCCATTGATAGCTATAGGTACCTGGGCCTGTACCGCCAGACGGGGTTACGGTTGCCTGCCCGTCACACTCACCGTTACAGCTAACACTATCGCCAACTGTAACAGCAGTCAATGCAGGCGATTCTGTAATATTAACATTAGCTGTTTGAACACAGCCATTAGCATCTGTTACTGTAACTGTATATAGCGCTGCACATAAACCCGATGCGCTTGGCCCGATACCACCGGCAGGTGCCCATGAATAGCCATAAGGTGGTGTTCCTCCGGAAACGGATGATGAAGCGCTGCCATCGCATACCCCGAAACAGGTTACATTGGCGCTGGTGGGAATGGATACGCTTAATGCAGAAGCCGGTTCAGTGATAGTAACAGCTTGCGTAACCTGGCAGCCATTAGCATCTTGTACTGTAACCGTATAGCTGCCTGCCAAAAGCACGGTAAAAGTGCCGCTTCCCTGGAATGGCCCGCCAATTGAGTAAGTATATCCTCCTGCACCGCCTGACCCGGCAACGGTAACACTGCCTGTAGCATCACCGGTACAAAGCACATTGGTCTGTGCTGTTATGCTTGCGGTTAAGAGTGATGGTTGTGTAATAGTTACCGGCTGCACAACGGTACAGCCATTGGCGTCTTTCACGGTCACCGTATAGCTCCCGGTTGTTAACCCGCTGAAAGTGCCGCTGACCACGAATGGCCCTCCATTAAGTGAATAGGTATATGTGGGTGTGCCTCCGGAACCGGCAACAGTAACACTGCCCGTAGCATCACCATTACAAAGCACATTTGTTTGAGAAGTTATAGATGTGCCTAATACAGATGGTTGATTGATGAAAACAGAAGATGATGCTGTACACCCGTTAACATTCGTTACCGTTACATTATAGGTACCCAGACAAAGGCCGGCTATATCTTCTGTAATAGCTGTAAATGCACCAGGACCAGTCCATGAAAAGGATGTGCCCCCTGTTTGAGTAAGATTAGCTGCTCCGTTACAAGCTCCATTGCAGGTAATATCGGTTCCAGCTATAGAAGTAATAGATGGTTGGCAAAATACAGTTACCAGCACTGAAGTTGTAGCAGTACAAGCACCACAGGTAACTGTTTGCGTAACCGTAAAAGATCCACATGCAGCATAAGAATAGGTTGGATTTTGTAAAGGAGAGGTGCCCGATAAGTCCCCAAAATTCCAGGTATAAGCACATCCCGTTGTACCTGTATTGGTGAAAGAATAGCTGTTGCCTGATAAACATTGGTTTCCATTGTAAGTAAACCCCGCTGTAACAACCGGACCATTGACAACTACTACCGAAGCGCTTGCCGTACATCCATTTGCATCAGTCACTGTTACTGTATAGGTGCCGGCACAACGGCCAGTGACAGAAGAAGTAGTTTGGCCGCCAGGGCTCCATGAATAGGTGAAACCGCCTGCACCACCTGTGGCAGATACTGAAACAGAACCGTCACAGGCGCCTGCACAATTAGTTGCTGTTGAACTCATGGATAAAGAAATAGCTGTGGGTTGGGCTATGGTTAAAGAAGCAGTTCCCATACATCCATTGGCATCGGTTACGGTTACTGTATAGCCGCCTGCAGATAAACCTGTACACACTTGTGTTAAACACCCGTTTGTCCAGGAATAACTATAAGGTGAAGTGCCGCCGGTTGGAAATGCTGTGGCGCTGCCGGTGGTGCCTCCAAAACAGCTTACATTTGTTTGGGAAGTTGTTACGCTTACAGCAGAGACCGTAAAGGGCAAGCTTCCGGCAGGTGCTACGTTACCGCACAGATCCTCTACTGAGCCGCAGCCGGTTACTAAATTCAGGTTATAGCTGCCTCCTGTTGTTAAAGCGGGTGAAAGGATGATGGTAAAGGTATTTTCCTGGGTACCGATACCACAGGCCACTCCTGAAATACCTGTAACGGTAGTACCCTGGGGCCCTGTAACGGTAAAATCACAGGCCTGCACGCTGCTGCACAAAACATTTTCAGAAAGATTGAAGGTGATTGAAGTAGTGTTACATGCCGGGGTGCTGGCTAATGAGCTTATGGTTGGAGCAACATTATCAAAGATCACAGCAGTGGAGGCAGAGAAATCTATAACGTAGCCCGCAGTTGAGCCTGTCCAATTGCTAACGTTTATAGCGTAGGTCTGCCCGGCACTAACAGGAATGGTTGGACTAAATTTACAAGCTGAGTCTGAAGCAGAACTTACACATGGATCTATTCCACAAGCTCCGCAATTTCCATTTGGTCCTGTTGGTCCTGGGTCTGCTGACCAATTACAGCTAACTTCCAAAGATGGCGTGCTAAAAATGTCGGAACAATTAGCAGTGGTTAAATTATAAACTGCCCAGTCATAGTCGTCAGTGCCGTTATTGGGTACTATTACAAAGCTAAGCTGCCCCCCTGATACCACTGTTAATGTGTACCAAACGTTATTTACCTCACCGCCCAGTAAGCATGAATTTAATGTATTGATCTCATTAGGATTAGCCCCTGCGCCTGAGTAAGAATTTTGCTGGCAGTATTGATATTCACATATTGGAACGGCATTGATACAATCCTGATCAGCAGGTATTCCAGGAGCTGACGGGCATACATAACACCCGCCATTACCGGAAATATTCATTGTAAAGTTGCAAGCATTACCTGGCCATTGATCTATAATGATATAGTAAAGTGTATTTGGCTGCAGACCGGTAGCATTAATTGTATAAGGTGAGGTGTTTAATTCGGTACAAAAAAGGGAATTGGACCAAAGACTTGCATTCTGGCAGGGAAGAGGAGGAACATCAAATATTGCAGTTTGTAAATAGCTTCCACCACAGTTAAAAGTCATGTTAAGAACAACCGGAGAACCAGCGGGATCAGTGGTAAAGGTATAGAAGACATAATTGTCATAAACGGCATTGCACGCCCAAAGCGTAACAGCAGGGTCTATACCCAGTTGATTCAGTGCGCCATCAGTAGAGCCGGTGAGGGTGGTTGGACCGCAGATATCAATGGCATCTACGCAATATTGATTAGGCTGCCCTCCAGAAGCACAAGTAATGGTCAGATCAAATGCACCTTCACTGCTGCCAAATCCATGCACAAGGATATAATAGGTAGTGCCTGAGGTAGATGTCCAGGTAACTTCTGATTGCAAAGATAACAGTCCGCATGCACCAGCATTATCATCGTTACCAGTTACACAAGTTAATATCCCGCAAGAGCCGGTATAAACCCTGATTTTAGTATCGTAAGAGCTACCACAAAGCGATGCCGTGATGTCGTTTCCAGTGCCAACAATTGAATACCATACACCTCCGCCAGTACCATCACCTGTAACACATGTTGGGGCTACATCAGGGTTTGCACCTACGGTTGTGCTGCTGGTTACGCTTCCGCAGGTTACTGCCTGAGCGCCGGTGCAGTTATCATTGGGAGGGCCGCCACCTGTGCAGCCAGTACACTGCCATTGAAGTGTCATACATGAGGATTGGGCGAGACAACTAAATTTACTTACAAGTACTCTGACTGTACCGGTAAATGTTGCTGTCCACGAGATAGAAGACTGAAGACTACAAAAATCGTCATTATATGCAAGAGACGCACCGGAACAACTGGCTGAAGGATATAATGTAAGCTGGGTATCAAAATCTGCATCTCCACACGTTTGCCACTCATAAGTGCAGCCTGATGTAACAGAATAAAATGAATATTCACCTCCAAATATACAAGTGCTCACATTTGTCCATGTTGAAGGGCAGGTAGTTGAAAATGTGCCTGATGGAAAATTAGCAGTGCAATTAGTACATTGGCCATAAGCCCTGTATTGTCCAAAAAATAATACTATGGCGAAAAGAAAAGTTATAGTTTTCATAATATAATTTTTTTATTTTTTATAGTATTCACCAAATCCTTTTTTCCATTATCTGATTAGTTTTAAGAAAAAAACAATTTTATTATTGCTTTTGTACCTGCTGTTTAGCTTTCTCTTCCTGTTTATCCTGGTAGCGGAAAAAAACAGCAAAACACAGAGCAGCCAAAAAGGTTAAACCCGCTGCTATAATAACAACATCCATAGGTCCAAATTCCATATTAATTCATCTCTTTACTTTTGTTCAATTATTTCATATTTATCCGTATTATTCAAAATAAGCTGCTGCTTTTCTACCGGCATTTTTTGAAATTCCGCATCAGGTATTTGTTCAGGCTGATCCTTGTTTTTATTAAATAATTCATTGTATTTATCGGGATTGTTATTGATCCATTGCTGTTTTGCCTGTGAATAGTTTTGTCTGTCTATTTCAGGATGTCCGGTATCAATATATTGCGGGAAACTTGCAGGCATCTCCTGCTTATTTTTAACGATCACCGATTTTTCTTTTTTAATAGATTTTGTATCTTCTGGTTGGGGTTTTCCATACGTTTCCAGCATCCGTTTCTGTTTGAGCTCATCACTCATTTGTGTTTGGGTTGTATTTTGCCTTTTTTGAAGATGAATTTCTTGTGAATAATTTGAAACCTTTATTCCTGCAGATGATGTAATATCCACAATATCCTTTTTTTGGATTTCAAATCCGGCAATGATGGTACATTGGTTATTGGCAATATCTGTTTGGCAGGAAATAATACCCTGTTTTGATTCCATGGAGCTTTTAAGATCCAAGGCATCGGTTGGTGTATTGACGCCATAAACCGAGAACCTGATGATCTTAAAGCTCATTTTTTTTTCCAGTTCAGCAACATTTCGCTTACCAGACAAGTTGCTTTCAGATCGCTGTGCAAAAATTGATAGCGTTGGCGCTATTATCAACAGGGTCAACAAATAAATTCTGTTAGTATTCATAATATTAATTTTTAGACATCCCGGGTATTCGGGACTAAATGATTGCCACAGATTCACAGATTTTATAAGATAATTCTTTTAATCTGTGAATCTGTGGCTTTTATTTTCCTTTTCATAATTAATCCAATTTTTTGGGGTAAAATTATGGTACGAATTAGATAATGCAAGGTTATAAATTTAAAATTATAAATCCAAATATTTTTGCAATTATTTTTTCAAATTAACTTTATGTTTAGTGGTTAAAATTAATAGCCCGAACGGTGAGATAATTTTTTTCCTTATTCCCCATATTCCTTCTATTTCCCTATTCCCTTTATTCCCTTTTTTTTACATCTTCCATCAATCGCTATCTCATTATCTGTATCCATCCTGTGCAAGGTCTTTCCTTATCTTCTATCTTTATGAGATAAAAATAAGTGCCATCGGGTAATGGGTTGCTATTTTTATTGGTGCCTTTCCATACTACGCCATCATCATTGTTGTCGCTATTGTTGTCATCTATGTTGTTATAATTATTTACCTTCCATACAACATCTCCCCACCTATTGTAAATTGTTACTTCATTAGGCTTGCAAGATTGAAATTGTAACCCTTCTATCCACCAATAATCGTTTACCCCATCATTATTAGGTGATATGCCATTGAATAAGTCCTTACACTTTGTTTGACATCCTACCGGTAGTATTAAAGTATCAATTGTTATACAACCATTTGCATCTTTTGTAGTTATTATGTATATACTTTCACATAAATCAGTAGCAATATTTGTATTTGATATAATATTTCCATCACTATCCATCCATTGATAATTATAAGATGGCCTTCCGTCTGTAGAAGAGATCATTGCCCTTCCATCGCACTCGTCTTCATCGCTCGGATTAATGACATTTTGATCTAATATGGTTGAAACAGGATTTTGATATACTGTAACAACATCTAGTATGATTATTGAATCTGCACAGTTGCCTAACCACACAGTTAAAGTTACATCAAACATGCCTGCCTGAGAATATACATGTGTGGGGTTTTGAAGTGTATCTGTAAGTGTGTCACCAAAATTCCATAACCAACCTGTAGGATTGCTTAAAGAGAGATCTGTAAATTGGGTGGAATCCCCTTGGCATACAGTATTGGCAGTAAAAATAGCCTCAGGACTTGGATCCACCGAAACAAGCACAGAACCTACAACATCAGGGGAACAACTATCACTTAAAGTAACGAAATAAGTTGTGTCTGAATTTGGAGATACAATAATAGAACTGCCCGTGTCTCCATTACTCCAGGTATAATAATAAGGCCCGCCATTTCCACCTGATACATTCGCACTAATAGTTACTGAATCTCCTTCACAAATAATAACAGCAGGTGTAGTAGATACTTTAAGTGGCGGATTAACTATCACTGTAATATATTCTGTATCAGAAACACATTGATATAGATTAGTTGCATAAACAGAATATGTAGTTGTGCTGGTTGGATATACCCAATATGTTCCGCTATTTCCCAAAGTTGTATCATTCCAGGTATAAAAGTAGGTACCTGTTGAATCAACATACGCGCTTATTTGAGCGCTATCACCAACACAAATACTCGTAGAACCTTTACCCATAACATCCAGGGCAGGTGGATCCTCAAGCAATATAGTAGCATTTGCCTCGCATCCATTTGCATCAATAACAGTCACTGAATACTGATTTGAATTTAGTGAGATTGTTGTATCATCATTACCACCTGCAGGTGCCCAATTGTATGTATATGTCGTTGTACCACCGGAAGCATAAACGATAAGCTCCCCGTCACTACCTCCATTACAGCTTATTATTTGTGAAACTATTAATGAATCAATTTTAGGCCCTTCTACATTTTCTATGGTTACATTTAAGGTATCAAAACAGTTATTCATATCGGTTACTGTTACAGTGTAAGTTCCCGGAAGCAAGCCTATCGCCATAGAGTCTGTCTGACCATCATCCCATAAGTAGCTATAAGGTGGGGTACCACCTGTTGAAGTTACTATGGCTAACCCATTTGATTTGTCGCAAGTGTCAGGTAAAGAACTGCCTGCCAATGTCAACTGCTGGGCAGGCTCTGTTATGGTAAACGAATCTGAAGCAACACAACTGTCCGTATTTGTAACTGTAACAATGTAAGTACCTACCGGTAGGTTTGCAGCAGTAGGGCCATTTCCTCCTATTGGCGACCAAGAGAATGTATATGCTCCGATCGGAATTACTGAGACAGTGATCATGCCGGTACTTTCACCTTTGCAGCCAACATTTTGAATTACATTAGCTGTTATTACGATTGAATCCGGATCAACAATAGTTACACTATCTACTCCCGGAGGGCATCCATTAGCATCGGTTATTGATACTAAATAGGTACCGGAACATAAGCTATCAGCAATAGGTGTTGTTTGCAACAGTGGATCATCCCACTGGTATGTATAGGGTGGCGTGCCACCTACAGCAGCAGAGGTTGCTTCCCCGTTACAGGCAGCGATACAACTCGGATTAAGTGAAGAAGTAACGGCTGCTACTATTACAGAAGGTTGATCAATGATGGTATCAGCAGAAGCTACACAGCCATTTGAATCGGTCACTACAAC
>VRUD01000105.1:0-965 GCA_019456305.1 Cytophagales bacterium
CAACGCGACCTTATTCCTTCACCTGCCGCAGGATTACTTATTTTCAATACTATAACGAATCAAATAAACTTTTACAACGGCACTTTCTGGCGTACCTTTAATGATGCACTAAGTTCAGCTACTGTTAGCGCCGGAGCAGGAACAGGAGCAGGGGTAGCAATAAATTCAAGCGGTGCAGCCCCTGATCCTTCTGCTATGCTACATGTACAATCTTCTACACAAGGCCTTCTGCCTCCAAGGACTACAGCCGTTTCTATTACTACACCGGTTGCCGGACTTTTGATTTATTCTACCACCGCCAATCGCATTAATTTTTATGACGGCACCACCTGGCAATTGCCCTGCGATGAAGGAACTGCCGCTGCACCCGTAGGTAGTCAGGCAACATCAGGACTAGCCATAAATACTACTGGATTACCCCCCAATCAGTCAGCTATGCTGGATATAGACGCTACGACTATGGGTTTTCTATTGCCCCGTATCACAGTCACAGAACGCGATAATCTTCCAACTCCCGCACCAGGATTGATTATTTACAATTCTACTAATAACAGAATAGAATTTTTCAACGGCACTGAGTGGAGGATGGTAATGTACACCATACCCACAGGAGTAACAGCATCAGCCAGCCCGAACCCGATTTGTGCTGGAGCTACATTAACATTAACAGGAGGAGCAACGGGTGCAACAAGCTGGAGTTGGACAGGTCCAAGCGCTTTTTCTTCTACTTTGCAAAGTCCTACCAGGGCATCTATGACCACAGTAATGGCAGGAGTTTACACTTTAACAGCAAGTAATGCCTGCGGCTCGGCAACAGCAGTGAATACGGCTTCGGTAACGGTGAACACCAATTCCACAGCGCCAACAGGAGCAACTGCATCAGTGAATCCGACTTGCCCGAGCCAGGCAACAACCCTTTCAGCAACAGGGGGCAGTTTGGGAACGGGTGCAGCATGGAACTGGTA
>VRUD01000105.1:1065-11956 GCA_019456305.1 Cytophagales bacterium
ACCGGTAGTTGCGGAGGAATCTTTGTAAGCACAGGCAGCCCAAGTGTTTCGCCTGCTTCCACTACAACCTATTACGTGAGGGCGGTTGGAACTTGTAATACGACCACCTGCGCCAGCGTAACAGTGAATGTTACCAACACCAATTCCACAGCGCCAACAGGAGCAACTGCATCAGTGAACCCGACTTGCCCGAGCCAGGCAACAACCCTTTCAGCAACAGGGGGCAGTTTGGGAACGGGTGCAGCATGGAACTGGTACACCGGTAGTTGCGGAGGAATCTTTGTAAGCACAGGCAGCCCAAGTGTTTCGCCTGCTTCCACTACAACCTATTACGTAAGAGCGGTGGGAACATGTAATACTACGGCTTGTGCCAGTGTAACGGTTACGGTAAATACCATACCCACCGGAGTAACGGCATCCGCCAGTCCGAACCCGATTTGTGCAGGAGCTACATTAACATTAACAGGAGGAGCAACGGGTGCAACCACCTGGAGTTGGACAGGACCTAACGCTTTCACTTCTGCATTACAAAGCCCGGCAATAGCGGGCATTACCACAGCAGGAGCAGGTATTTATACCTTGACAGCAAGTAATTCCTGCGGTGCGGCAACAGCAGTGAGTACGGCTTCGGTAACAATCATTACTGCACCTGCTCCACCAACCATACTTGGTCCGATTGCTGTAGCAGTAAGTCCTTGTTCCTCTGTTCCAGGGTCATGTGGTAATATAGGGACGGTTAATTATACTGCTTCATCACCTGGTGCTACCAGTTACACTTGGACCTCCGTATGTTCCGACTATTTATGTGGGGATAATTCTATAACAGAAATTTGTTTTGGAGGGTGTGTTGATGGAGTATATGTTGTAAGTGCTACTGCAAGTAATGCATGTGGAACATCTTCGCCTGGTTCTTTGAGTGTAACAAAAACTGGAGGTTTTTGTCCATGTCCGTAAACCACAAATGTTTGCAGAGATTTAGAATTTATGAAATAATGGAGAAGAAATGAAAAATTTGGCTTTAACAAACGACAAACACAAATGAAAAAACATTTTTGAAAAAGTCCTAAAAATGATTACATTTGCAATCTAAAATTTATTTTTATGAAACAAATAAACAAATAACTATCATGAAAAAACTTTTTACCATCGCATTTTTGGTATTGGTTTATACCAAAATAGCTTTTGCACAGGTTTTCTTTACCAATGACGGAGCAATAGTAACCCTGACTCCGGGAAGCTTTATTTACGTACAAGGAAGTGTTGTGAATCAGGACAGCGGCACTTTTGATAACAGCGGTACAATTAATCTAATGGGTGACTGGACAAATAATGCCGGTAATTTTGCTTTTATCAACTCCAGTCCCGGATCAGTTATTTTATCAGGAGACACACAGAATATCCAGGGGACAAGCGTCACGAAGTTCTATGATCTGATCTTGCAGGGTACAGGGGTCAAAGTGCTGAAAACAGATGCCATTGTAGAAGACTCCTTAGCGCTAAACGACAGAGAACTTGCAACCGATACCTTTACTATGTTAGTGACCAGTACAAATACTGGCGCTGTTACACGCACTACAGGTTTTGTGAGCAGCCTGGGCAACGGGAGCTTATCCAGGAATACAGCAATTTTAAATAAATATCTTTTTCCGGTGGGTTCATCCATTGGCACGCCAAGATACAGGCCGGTTGAGATCACTCCTACCGCGGCTTCGCCTGTTTATTCGGTTAGAATGGCAAATGCGGACCCTACTACCGAGGGTTTTGACCGAACCTTAAAAGACTCCTCATTATGCCTGATAAATCCTGATTTTTATCATAGGATCAATAGCTCGGGGGCAGACTCTGCTGACATCACCATTTACTTTGACGATTCTTTAGATAACGCTTATCAGGCCATTGCACATTGGCAAAATGTGCCTCAATGGGAAAATACAGGTGCGGTTACTTTAATAAGCAACGTCTCACCTATTTTAAGCAGCATCACCAGGTCATTATGGACTGATTTTTCTTATGTTCCATTTGCATTGGCTGCCCCGATGCCAGTAGTGTCGCTGAGCAATTCCGCATCTGCAATATGCGTTGGTGATACCGTAATTTTTACAGCTACACCCGGATTTACTAATTATACGTTTTTTGTCAATTCAAATACTGTGCAGAACGGAACCGACAGCATATATACCACCGCTTCCGTATCAAGTGGTGACACCATTAGTGTGGTGATCACAACTGTTGGCTGTAATGCAAAAAGCAATGAGATCACATCAATAATAGTAAATCCTTTGCCTGTTGTTAATTTAGGTACTGACACAATTGTATGCGGCAGTGCAATTTTAAATGCCAGCAATGCAGGAGCCACTTTCAACTGGTCAACTACTGATACTACACAGACAATTATTGCTGATACTACCGACACTTATTGGGTCGATGTAACCAACACAAATGGATGTACAACAAGAGACAGCATAAATGTAACAGTAAATCCAGCGCCATTGGTATATTTAGGTGCAGATACTACCCTTTGTGGCGGTACGGTCCCTTTGGATGCGGGCAATGCAGGCGCTGCATTTACCTGGTCAACAACCGATACCACCCAGACAATTATTGTGGATTCAACCAGCATTTATTGGGTTGACGTCAGCGATACGGCTACAGGGTGTACCACAAGGGATAGTATTGAAGTAACAATAAACTCCTTACCAATAAAAAGCCTGGGCACTGATACAAGTGCTTGCGGAAGTCACACTTTAGATGCTGGTAATAGTGGCGCTCTTTTTAGTTGGTCAACAACCGATACCTCTCAGACGATAGTAGTAAACACTACCAACACCTACTGGGTAGATGTTACCATTGGCGGGTGTACTACGAGAGACAGCATTGATGTAACAATAAATCCTTCACCTGCAGCCAACATCACACCGGTTGGAGCCACAACATTGTGCAGTGGCGATACTGTTGAGCTTCAATCAGATACAGCAAACACATACTTATGGCTCTTAAATGGTTCAGGTACGGGACTGACATCGCAAAGCATCTATGTATCAACCTCTGGAGATTACCAAGTTGTGGTTTCTAACATAGCAGGTTGTACAGATACGTCAACGATAGAGACAATCACGGTCAATCCATTGCTGCCTATAGCAAATTTTGGACATTCTGGTTCAAGCTTAACTGTTACCTTTACAGATTCGTCTGTTAATGAAACTATGTGGGTATGGAATTTTGGTGACGGCAATACAGATACAGTGCAAAATCCTGTGCATACTTATGCTATTGCCGGAAGTTATAATGTATGTTTGATAGCAGGTAACGCTTGCGGTTCAGATAGTATCTGTGATTCAGTAACTGCAAAAGTTATAAAGATTCAGCTATTTATCCCCAACGCCTTCAGTCCTAACGGTGATGGAGAAAATGATGTGTTTCGTGTAATAGGCAGTGGTATAAAAAAAATATCTTTAGTAGTCTATAACCGCTGGGGCGAAGAGGTTTTTGAAACTAAGGATATAAAAGAAGCTACTGAGATTGGATGGGATGGGAAGCACAATGGGGAAGAACAGGGTATGGCTGTGTTTGTTTATTATCTGGAAGTGGAGTTTGAGGATGGGACACCTGATATTAGAAAAGGGGATGTAACCCTGATACGCTAAAGCTACAGGGTAAACATTGATCAGATGATAGAACGTAACTTCGCCCGCCTGCCAAAACGCAGTGGCGGGCAGGTAATCCGATAGCTATCGGATTGATTAAAAAATGTAATCACACTGAAACTTAATCTTTTTCTACAAGCAATAGAAAAAGATAAAACTTACTGGATACCGACAACCCAGAACCGAGAACCCAGTAACCAGAACCCAGATCCAAGTGCCAAGAACCCAGAACTTGATTATTAAAAGCAAAAAAATAAATCGAAGTACAAATCTTTAATAGCTTTGAAATTCCGATACATAATATTTCTTAACCCGCTGAAAGTTGGGATCATATGCCTTGTCACCTTAGTTGCCCCGCAGAAAAGCTATAGTGGTCATTCAGATACACTTGTCCATATCCACATATCCAGGATAGATAGTCTCTTCAAAACGCTTAAAACCTCAAAAGACACTAATAAAGTTAAAGTTTTAAATGATCTGTGCCGGGAATACCAAAATCAAAATCCGGATAAAGCATTGAAATACGGCAATCAAGCTTTTGATTTAGCCAAGCGTATAGATTTTAAAAAAGGAATTGCATCCAGTTTGTTTAATATCGGCTATGTCTATGATGATCAAAGCAGATATGAAGAAGCCATCAAGCATTACCTGCAAGCCTTAAAGATAAGAAAAGAGTTGGGAGACAGGAATGGAATAGCGGCTAATCTCAATAACATCGGGAATGTTCATTATGCTCTTGGGAATTACGCAAAAGCGATCAGCTATTACCTGCAATCTTTGAAGATATATGAAAAACTCGTTTTGCCTGTTACGTATTCCGGGTACGCTGCTCCTTCAGAGAAGTCAGGTGAAGATCGGGATGAAGGATTTTACAAACAGGGTATTTCATTATGTTTGAATAACATCGGCCTTGTTCATTGGAGACAGGGTAAATACGCAAAAGCAATAGACTATTACCTGCAAGCCCTCAAAATAAATGAGGAATTACTCAACTCCCTCTATTTTAATAAAAGGCGGGCTGAGTTCCGGCAATTAATTGCCGGAAATCTGAATAATATTGCAATTATTTATTATGAGCAAGAGAACTATGCCAAATCCCTGGAATATGACCGGCAATCCTTAAAAGTGTATAAAGAATTAAGAGATAAAAAAGGTATTGGAAGAAGTTTGAATAATATAGGGGAAGTTTATAAGATCCAGGGCAGATACCTTGAAGCCGAAGCGTATTATCTGCAGTCCTTAAAAGCATTTGAAAAGCTGGGAGACAAACAACTAATTGCAGCAAGTTTGAATAATATTGGGATAATATATTCACTGCGTGGAGGCTTGTCCGGCAACACACAATATTACGAGAAAGCCATAGAATATTGTAAAAAAAGTTTAGCCATTGCCAGAGAAATAGGTTCAAAAGAGTATATTAAAGAAGCTTACCTGACACTTGCAGAAACTTATGCCAGGTTAGGAGAACACACACTTGCTCCACTTGATAGGAACGAACATCTAAGAAAAGCATACAAATACCATCAACGCTATTCTGAAATAAAAGACGCTGTTTTCAATGAAGAGAGCAGTAAACAAATAGCTGAAATGCAGGCGAAGTATGAAAATGAAAAAAATGAGAATAGGATCGCCCTGCTCACGAGGGAAAAGAAAGTGAGAAAACTTGAATTGTCACGTAAGGAAGATGAAGTAAAAAAACAAAGGATCACCATTATTGCATTGGTTTTAGCCCTGGTTTTAGCCTTTTTACTCTACAACCGTTACAGGTTAAAGCAAAAAGAAAAATTCAATAAAGAATTATTAAAGCAACAAAAGCTAAGATTAAAAGTCATCGTTGAAACACAAGAAAAGGAAAGGAAAAGGATCGCCAGAGATTTGCATGATGGTATCGGCCAGCTTTTAGCAGGATTAAAAATAAATATGGGAAGATTTGATAAAGAAATAAAAAATCTTTCTATTGAAAAGAAAAAGGCCTTTAATACATCTACCAAAGTATTAGATCAGGCATGTAATGAATTGCGTTCAATTTCGCACCAAATGATGCCCCGGGCTTTGAGTGAAGCCGGGCTGGCAGCTACCATGGATGACCTGTTGGATAGCGCTATAAAAAACTCCAAATTAAAATATAATTTTGAAACCCATGGAATTAAAAAAAGGTTGCCGGAAAATATTGAGATAGGTATTTATCGCATTTTCCAGGAATTACTTAGTAATATTCTCAAACATGCCAAAGCAAATGAGATTTTTATACATTTATTCAAAAATAAAGGCCACCTGATCTTAGTGGTAGAAGATAACGGTTTAGGATTTAAACTTAATGGTGATAACAAAGGAATGGGCTTAATAAATATTGCAACAAGGGTTGAAGCTATGAACGGGACGTTCACGCTCAATCCAGGCCATAAGCAGGGAACTATTATAAATGTCAGGGTTCCTTTAATGAATGAATACTAAGTAATGGAAAACATTAAAATCTTAATTGCAGAAGACCATCAGATCGTAACAGACGGCATTAAAGCATTATTAGAAGGTGTTGAGGGAATAACGGTTGTGGGTGAAGCCAAGGACGGCAGGGAATGTATTGAAAAACTGGAGCAGCAGCAAGTAAAGCGTCAGCAAGACCCAGCCAGTCCAGATGCAATCGGGGATGAATCCGGAGTTGATATAATCCTGATGGATATTGACATGCCTGTAATGAATGGCTACCAAGCTACCAAGCTCATTCAAAACAAGTACCCCAGCGTTAAAGTATTAGCCCTTACTATGTATAACGAGAAATCATTGATCACCAAAATGTTAAAAGCAGGCGCATACGGGTACATCCTTAAAAATATTGATAAAGAAGAATTATTAGAAGCCATCAAAATGGTAAACAATGGTGAAAATTATTATAGTAATGAAATACCATTGACATTATCCAGACCTGCTTCCGAAGATATACTGGCTAAAAAGCAGGAGGACATACTAATAAGTCAGCTCACACAAAGAGAGCTTGAGGTGTTAGAGCTTATTGCACAGGGATTATCAAATAATCAAATAGGCGAAAAACTTTTCATCAGCCCACGAACTGTTGACACGCACCGTACCAATTTGATGCAAAAGCTCAATGTACATAATATTGCAGGGCTGATCAAAGTTGCTATTCAAAACGGGTTGATGGATTAAGAAAATCTCATCATAAACAAAATTTATCCTAAAAAACAGGTTAATAGTCGTAGTAAATTACGACTATCACTCTATTGACAACAAACCAATTACTGCCTACCTTTACAAAACGGTAAATTCTTGATTAAATTTTCTTTATTTTAAAAAAAGTATTTTAAATTGCCGTATTATTTTTCAGTTTAACATTATTTATAAACCAATTAAAACAATGAAACAACAAAAAAACATCTATGGGAAGACTATACTACTATTAAGAAATATTGTCATCCCGGGCGAAGCGAGGGAACTCCCTGCTATTAACACCTTCGCTTCCAAAACGCTGTTAATCGGTGTAATCTTTTCATTGATCTGTGAAATCGGTGTTTCCCAAAACGTAGGCATCAACCAGCCAAACCCCGATTCAAGCGCTTTACTGGATTTAACAGCCACTGATATGGGCTTGCTCATACCACGTGTGGCTTTAACAGGTACCACCGATATAACCACCATTGCCAGCGCAGCAACAAGTTTGATGGTGTATAATACCGCAGCGGTAAGTGACGTTACCCCGGGTTATTACTACTGGGATGGAGCCGTATGGCAACGCTTACAAAACAGTTTGCCAACACCAAGCAATGATTGGACAATTATAGGAAACGCAGTAACCGACCCGGCAACCAATTTTATTGGTACTACCGATGCACAAAATTTTGCAATACGCACCAATGACCTAAAACGATTGGAAGTTACCCAAACAGGCAGACTTGATTTTTTTAACACCTCTGGAGGTGGCTCCAACATTTTTGTCGAAGGAGGTAACGAAACCACAACAGGGGGTAGCAATGTGGCCATTGGAGATAGTGCACTATTAGCAAACACAACAGGGGCTCGCAATGTTGCCTTAGGTTTTAATACACTAAAAGCAAACACAATAGGGATTGACAATGTTGCCTTAGGGGGAGATGCACTTTTTTTAAATACTACTGGTTCTAATAATATTGGAGTAGGGGTTAATGCTGCACACGACAATACTACCGGAACAGGCAATATTGCCATTGGAGAATCAGCCCTTTTTAAAAATCAAACATCTAGCGGCTCTATCGCAATTGGTGCGTATGCCAAATATAATGCCGCCGTTACCAGTTCAAACGGGAGTCATATTGCTATTGGTGATTCTGCTTTGTTTACAAGTCCTGGGTTTGGTAGTGCTCAAAATATTGCAGTAGGCAAAAACGCTTTAAAACTAACTACAACTTCTAATAATACCGCTTTTGGAGATAATGTGTTAGCTAATACTACTACTGGGAGTGGCAATGTAGGAATAGGCTATGGTTCTTTATTTACAAACACTATAGGAACACATAATATAGGAATAGGCCATGCAGCTTTATTTGCAAACACTACAGGCAGTGACAATATTGCCATCGGTGCGGGGTTCACATTAAGTAATAACACTACGGGGTCAAGGAATACTGGTGTGGGATTGACGTCTTTATGGAACAACACCATAGGAGATGATAATATTGGTATTGGCCAAAATAGCTTGCAATCAAACACTACAGGCAGCAGGAATGTTGCTGTGGGAATTAAATCTTTAGCGATTAGTACAACAGGAAACAGCAATGTAGCAGTTGGCTACTCGGCTTTACTCCGGAACGAAACAGGATCTAATAATGTGGCCATTGGAGATAGTGCACTTATACGAAACACTATAGGGAATTCCAATATTGCCATAGGGCATAATGCACTAATAGCAAACACAGGTGGGGGTGCCAATATTGCCATAGGGCTTAATGCACTAACAGCAAACACAACAGGAATCTGGAATACTGCCGTAGGGCTTAATGCACTAAGAGACAACACAATAGGGAATGTCAATACTGCCATAGGGATTAATGCACTATTAGCAAACACAACAGGGAGTAACAATACTGCCTTAGGGGTGGGTGCTTATATTACTGGTACTACTTTTACAAATTCTACTGCGTTAGGAGCCGGTGCCAATATTACTGCCAGTGATCAAATTCGTATAGGAAATGGCACCGTAACGAGTATTGGTGGTTTCTCAGCATGGAGTAACTTATCCGATGCTAGATTTAAAGATAATGTACAAGAAAATATTCCGGGTTTAGCATTTATTTTAAAATTACGCCCCATTAGTTATCAACTTAATCTGGATAAATTAGCCAGCTACCTCAACACCCCTGATAGTTTAAGAAATATCAAAGAAGAACAATTAAGAATCCAAGATATTAACACAGGTTTTTTAGCCCAAGAAGTAGAAAAAGCAGCCAAAGAATTAGGCTTCTATTTTAGTGGAGTTGACAAACCTAAGAATGATGGAGATTATTACGGGTTGCGGTATGCTGCATTTGTTGTGCCATTAGTAAAAGCCGCACAGGAGCAACAAGAAATGATAGAACAATTGCAAAAAGAAATAATAGAATTAAAAAGAAAATAATTTAACGTTAAATTATTTTATTTAATGAAAAAAATCATTCTAATCAGCGTAATCAGCGGTCCTAATCTGGGTTTCTCACGAAATTTATTCTATGCTAAAGGAGCCATAACCATTAAATCATCTGCTGCTGTTTATGTAAAAGGTGGCTTAACTGCCAATGGAACCGCCTCAATTAATAATAATGGAGATGTTTACATACAAAACAATCCCACAGCAGGTAATGAGAACTGGACCAACAATGTTTCTACAACCATGTTATCTGGTTCCGGTACTGTCGTATTCAATTCATCCGAACCGCAAAATATAGGAGGCAGCGATACAACCACTTTCTATAATCTTACAATTAACAACACTTCTTCAACAGGCGTTACCCTTGATACACCCATAATTGTAAATTCATCTTTAACTTTAACAGATGGCATGCTTTATACTGATGCAACAAACCTGTTAGCGCTTATTGATAATGCAGTTTCATCTTCCGGCTCTGCCGCCAGCTTTATTGATGGCCCTATGAAAAAAATCGGTAACGATGCCTTTACCTTTCCCCTGGGCGACAGCACAGTTTGGGCACGGCTAAGTATTTCTGCACCCACTCTTGCCACAACTGAATATACTGCTCAATATTTTGACACGGTTTATAATGATTTAACTGTAACAGGAACATTGAACAATGTGAGCTTAGTTGAATACTGGACTTTAACACAGGCAATAAACAATGATGATGTGCAGGTAACTCTGCATTGGGAAGATAGCGCCAGAAGCGGCATTGATGACTGCATCACTACCGACCTTCTAATTGCACGCTATAATGGCGTTGACTGGGAAGACGAGGGACAGCTCTCCATTACCTGCGGCTTACAGGGAAATGTAACATCCAATACCGTTCTGAATTACAGCCCATTCACTTTCGGTTCAAGAAGCAGCGCCAATAATCCATTACCCATAGAGTTGCTTGATTTTAAGGCAGAATGGACTAATCAAACCACAGTAAAGGTAGAATGGACAACTGCCTCTGAAATTAATAATGACTATTTTGAATTAGAGAATAGCAGTGATGCTATAAATTGGGAAAAGATAACGACAATTCCAGGCGCAGGCACCTCTAATGAAATGCTTTACTACTCTTATTATGACGAAAATCCTTATGATGAGCATACCTATTACCGGTTAAAACAGGTTGATTATGACGGCAGTTATGAATACAGCAATATAGTAGTTGTAAGCAAAAAAAGCTTTATTGAGGTCATTTCAATTTATCCTAATCCTTCAAAAGATTTCATTAATGTAATTATTGTATCATCTATAGATACCGATGTTAATATGTTTATCGTAGATGCTTTGGGTAAATATGTCTATAAATCTAAAAGCACAATTAAATCAGGTCAAAATATTTTAAACATCAATACAGGTAACCTTGCAAGTGGTGAATATATTATAAATGTTGTTTCAGAATCCGGTCAGGAAAAATCGGTAAAGAATTTTGTTTGTAATTAAATAAATATCTTTTCCCGGTGGGTTCATCCATTGGCACGTCAAGATACAGGCCGGTTGAGATCACTCCTACTGCGGCTTCGCCTGTTTATTCGGTTAGAATGGCAAATGCGGACCCTACTACCGAGGGTTTTGACCGAACCTTAAAAGA
>VRUD01000106.1 GCA_019456305.1 Cytophagales bacterium
AATCCGGGAAATCCAACCGATACTGTAGAGGATTGGTTCGTTTCCCCACCTCTTAATTTTAATACATCTGCCCGGTTGAATCTTAAACTATACCCTGGGGTTTTATCTGCGGATTCAAGCGAGTATTTCGGAATATGGTTTGGTACCGGTTCTAATGATCCTGCGAATGGGAATTTTTATGAGCTTGCTAACTTAACAGACATGCACATGCAAACCAATTTTCAATGGGTAGATACTTCTTTTGCGATCAATTCCTATACTGATTCCGGTTATGTAGCATTCAAATACATAAATACCTGGGATGATAAGTTTGAAATATATATTGATAATGTCAATATTATCCCCGATAGCAACAAGGGAACGATTGACAGTTTAAAAATTATTCCTTCAAACCCAACAACAAATGACTCAATTAAAATTATCAGCTTTACATTATTCCCTTATGGAGCATGTACCCTGAAAAACTCTTCTTTCAACATAAATAATAAAGAAATAGTAATAAATGCAACACATTTTGAGGGTGGCTGGCCAGCCATTTGTAACTCTGTTGATACCATTACAATTGGCAAATTAGATACAGGCGCTTATACTTTATATTATAATCTGTCTGTTGATACTAATCTTGCTGTTTTTGATACGGACACCCTATTTTTCGTTGTGCAAAACCCTACTGATGTTATTTCAACACCCGTTGAAACAACTGCGATAAAAATATATCCTAACCCCAATACGGACGAGTTTATAATAGAGATGAATATTTTAAAAGTTCAAGATGTAGAAATTACGTTGTTTAATATAGCTGGTCAGGTGATATACAACGAAAATTTAAAACGATTCAAAGGGCTATATTTTAAGCGAATTAATACAAAAGGACTTTCCACAGGGGTTTACCAACTGCAGATAAAAACAGGTTATGGTGAAGTTAATAAGAAGGTTGTTGTTGAATAGGCTGTTTTTCTCTTTCCATTCTTTTTGTGTCAAAGAACTACGAAATTTTCTGTTGAAACGAAAGTGTCAAATCGTTACTCTTTTCTTTTGTGCGGTGGCAGGCAAGCTTTTCAATTTTGCTTTGACAATTAAAAATAAATTAAAATAAGAATTATTTATCTTTAGAAAGATCTTGAAAAACAAACCAAAGTCGCCAGACGACTAAACGTTTCAAAATTACAAAACAATTCTTTAAAACATAGCCCACTTGTAAATTTTGAAATTCTCAAAAAATCAATTATCTTTGCAAATTATTAGCATAGCGCAGGACGCTATGCACCATGCTCTTTGCGCCATGCGTTATAATGGAATCAACCGACTACATAGCCCTCTCCATCCCCGTATTCTTTCTGCTTATTGGTATTGAGCTGATCATCTCCACATTCAGGAAGAAAAAACTTTACCGGTTCCATGACGCCATCACGAGCATAAGTTGCGGCATTGGTTCGGAAATTATGGGTGCATTTTTAAAAACAGCATTGTTTTTTGGCTACCTGTACATCTACGATAACCTCAGGATCTTCACAGTGCCCAATGCTATGTGGTCATGGGTGCTCTTATTTTTAGGAATTGATCTTTGCTATTATTGGTTTCATCGCAAAAGTCATGTGATCAATATATTGTGGGCGGCTCACATTGTACATCATCAAAGCGAGGATTACAACCTGAGCACTGCCCTGAGGCAGGCATGGTTCCAGAGTTCATTCTCCTGGGTATTTTACCTGCCGCTTGCTCTGATTGGATTTGAACCCATCATGTTTTTAACTTTCTCTGCATTCAATACATTATATCAATTCTGGATACACACAAGAGCCATCGGTCGTTTAGGTTTTCTTGAATGGTTTATGAACACGCCTTCGCATCACCGCGTACATCACGGCAAAAATCCAAAATACCTCGACAAAAATTATGCTGCGGTTTTTATTATCTGGGACAGGATGTTTGGCACTTTCCAGGCCGAGGAAGAAGAACCGGTCTACGGAATTACCAAATCATTAAAAAGCTGGAACCCGATATGGACCAACTTTCATTATTGGGTAGACCTGTTTAAAACAGCTTACAGATCCAATAAGCTTATTGACAAAATAAACGTTTTTATTAAGCCCCCCGGCTGGTCTCCCGCGGAATTAGGTGGATTTCAACCGGCACCCGAAGTTGACAAGGTAACCTACGAAAAATATGAGACTAAAATCCCTGTATCAACCAATTTTTATGTATTTTTTCAGTTTGTACCGGCACTGCTTGCAGCATCTGCCTTTCTTTTCTTACAAGATTCATTTTCTATCATGCAATACTTTGCGGTACCTGCCTTCGTATTGCTTTCAATCATGAATTGCGGTGCCATTCTTGAAAAAAAAAGATGGGTGATCGCGCTTGAATACATGAGATTCCTTTTTGCGGTGGCTGTAGTACTACTGTTTTACAATTCACCTTGGTTTACAATTATATTATATGGGACCTTTATCTTCATTGCTATTTCTATATTTTGGTTTACCAAACAACTGGGATCCTTTACAATTATTAAAAAAATGCCATAAAGACACTAAAGTATCACAAAGGATAATTTTTAATACACATAGTGTAACTTTGTGTCTTTGTGCCTTCGTGGCAAAAATTTTTATGCCTGAAAAACAATATAAAACATTCAAAGAATTTTATCCATATTACCTGGATGAACATCGCAAAATAGGAACTCGTGTATCACATTTCATAGGCACAACCCTCTTTTTTGTATTTATAATTCTGGCTATTGTTCAGTTGCAGCCGTACTTTTTGTTAGCAGGTATCGTAACCGCCTATTTCTTCGCCTGGATCGGGCATTTCTTTATTGAGAAAAACAAGCCCGCTACATTTCAATATCCATGGATGTCAATTAAAGGTGATTTTAAACTGTATTTTCAAATTCTTACCGGGAAAGAAAAATTTAAGAAATCAAACATCTAACATCTTCCAAAATAAACTTCCTTTTATAATCAAATGCAGGAAATTCAGTCGAAGATCAACACACAATCAGAGGCATTCAAAACCAATTACAGAAAAATGCTGGTCAGCGTACAGAAGCTGGAAGACCTGATGGAGAAAAGCGCTTGGCAAGGTGAGGAGAAATATATTGAACATGCAAGGAAATCCGGTAAGCTTTTAGCACGCGAAAGAATTGAACTATTACTCGATCAGGACTCTCCCTACCTGGATCTGCTGCCTTTAGCCGGGTATGGCAGGAAATGTTTTACCCTGGGCGGGACAATGGCTGCGGGGATTGGACTTGTAAGCAACAAACTCTGTTTGATCATCGCCAATATCGCAACCATCAAAGGAGGAGCTATAGACTATGTAACTTTGCAAAAAGCCATGCGGTTAAATGAGATCGCCATGGAAAACAGGCTTCCGACAATATACCTGGTAGAATCAGCCGGGGCCAACCTGCCCGAACAAGCAAAAATATTTAACTACGGTGGAACTAATTTCAGAGAGATCACCAGGAGATCAAAAGAGGGTATTCCTATAATATCGGTAGTCTTTGGAAACAGCACAGCCGGAGGTGCCTATATTCCCGGGATGTCTGATTATGTGATCATGGTTAAGAACCAGGCAAAAGTATTCCTGGCAGGCCCTCCCCTGGTGAAAATGGCTACGGGAGAAGTGGTGGACGATGAATCATTGGGTGGTGCGGAAACACATAGCAAAATATCCGGGGTGTCTGATTTTTTAGCTGAAAATGAGCAAGATGCGATGAGAATAGCAAGAGATATCATGGCTATCTTAAAATGTAATACAGCGCAGCGCGCTATGTGCTATGCCCCGCCAGCTGGCGGGGCTATGCGTTCAGATGAAATATTGGGCATAGTATCAGAAGATGTAATGAAACCCTATGATGTAAGAGAGATCATAGCCAGGATAGTTGATGGTTCAAAATTCCTGGAATTTAAACCCGGTTACGGTACCACACTGGTCACAGGATATGCATACATCCACGGACACCAGGTCGGAATCATTGCCAATAACGGAGTTTTATTCTCTGAAGCTGCCAATAAGGGTGCGCATTTCATTCAATTATGCAATAAAAATGATACCCCTCTATTGTTTTTACAAAATATTACCGGGTTTATGGTAGGCAGGAAATATGAACATGGAGGCATTATCAAAGACGGGGCTAAAATGATCAATGCCGTTTCAAACAGTACGGTGCCAGCCATTACCGTAATCTTAGGCGCCTCTTATGGCGCTGGCAATTATGCGATGTGCGGGAGGGCTTTCCAACCACGATTTTTATTTTCATGGCCCAATTCAAAAATTGCCGTGATGGGTGTAGAGCAGCTAACAGGGGTGATGGAGATCATCCGGAAACAGGCAAAGAAAACCGACCTGCTCAAAGCTGCCAAAGGAAAGATCGCCAAAGCCAAAATGACTAAGGATATTGAGGAGCAATCAAGCGCTTTCTATGCAACCGGCCAGCTTTGGGATGATGGCGTAATAGATCCCAGGCAAACGAGAAATTACCTGGGGATGTGTCTGGAAGTAATTTATAATTCCGAATTTAAAGGGACGAGTGAGTTTGGGGTTTTTAGAATGTAATTAAATTATCTTCGGCTATGGGGAATGCGCTGATCTATAGTACATTCATTAATAAAGAATAAAAGAACTTTTTGTTTAAAAATGCGTTATATTTGTGTAGCAAAATATAATGATCTTTAAAACTTATATTTATTATGGAAACAAATTATTTACAAATGAAACTTGAAGAAGCAAAAATCAAATATAAAGGTCAATGGATTGCTTTCAGGGCTTTTGACGAAAGCGATAATCCTGAGGGCCGTGTAATTTTGCACGGTAAAGACCGTAAGGATTTTTACAAGAAATTAATTGAGCAAGGGATTACCGATGTTTATCTAACCTTTGCAGGACCTTTAACCCAGAAGGCTATGGTACTATGTTTTTTTACGTAGTGTAATGATATGCGCCTGCCACTCAGCATCCCTCTAAGAATAAAAAAGGTCAAAATTAATTAGTACAAAAACTCTCTTTGTATAAAATCTATTATATTTGTAAATAAAGCACATGGAAAGTCAAAAAACAATAAATACGATAAAATCTACGGTCAGTTCTTTCTTCCCGGAAGCAAAAGTCCTGCTATTTGGCTCCAGGGCACGAGAAGATAGCGATAATCATAGTGACTATGATGTGATGGTAATTATTAATGAAACTTTACCATTAAAAGAGAAAAGGAACTGGAGAGGGAGGATAAACGAAGCACTTGTAGAAGCATTACATGCTCCGGTAGATGTTCTTTTGAACAGTGAAGAAGAGATATCTATTAAAAAAGAGTTGCCGGGCCATGTTGTTCGCTGGGCAATAAAAGAGGGGGTCATACTATGAATGATAATTTATTAGATTATATTAAACAATGGTTAAGTAAAGCAAAAGATGATTTAGTTGCTGCCCGGAGATTAATTGAAATTGAACCTTATATATTGGACCCTGCCTGTTTCCATTGTCAACAAGCCGTTGAAAAATTCCTCAAAGCATATTTAGTATTTAAAGAATTCAACTTTGAAAAAACACATAATATCAAATATTTATTAGTGGAATGTTCAAATTTTGACGAAGATTTCAAAAATATTGATGTTAAAAATATCAACGACTTTGCTGTAGTTATACGTTATCCTGATGATGCTTTAATGCCTGATTTAGTTCAAGCTGAAGAATTTCTTCAAATCGTAGAACAGGTCAAAACATTAGTTGAAAGTAAAATCAATCTTGAGTAACAACCCAATCACCAAACTCCTCATTGCCAACCGTGGCGAGGTCGCTGAAAGGATCATCCGTACCTGCCGGGAAATGGGTATTGCTACCGTAGCCGTATTCTCTGATGCGGATAGAAATGCAAGGTATGTCAGGAAGGCAGATGAAACAATCCACTTGGGACCATCCGCCCCCGCTGAATCATACCTCAACATCGAAAAAATAATCCATGCCGCAAAATATTCCAATGTTGATGCCATACACCCCGGCTATGGCTTTTTGGCTGAGAACGCAGCGTTTGCAGCTAAATGCCGGGACGAAAGAATTATTTTTGTCGGTCCATCACCCGAAGTGATTGAGAGCATGGGCTCCAAAACAACGGCTAAAGAGCTGGTACAAAAGCTCGGTATTCCGGTAATTGAAGGTTACAACGGTAAAGACCAGAACATAAAAACGCTCATTTCCGAAGCAAAAAAGATCGGCTTTCCCGTATTACTCAAAGCAGTAATGGGAGGAGGGGGCAAAGGCATGCGCATTATAAATAACGAGGGTGAGCTGACAGCCGGCATTGAATCAGCCAAACGGGAGGCAGAGAAAAGTTTTGGAGACGGCATGCTTATCATAGAAAAGTATCTTGACTCAATAAGACATATTGAGATCCAAATAATTGGAGACGATCACGGCAATTATCTGCATTGTTTCGAAAGGGAATGTTCCATACAGCGGAGGTACCAGAAGATCATAGAAGAGTCGCCCTCACCTGTTATGCCTCCTCAGTTAAGAGATGAAATGACCTCCTCCGCAATAGAAATTGCAAAAGCATTAAAATATTCAAGTACAGGTACGGTTGAGTTTATAGTAGATAAATCTTTAAACTATTATTTTCTTGAAGTGAATACTCGTCTGCAAGTAGAGCATCCCGTCACGGAAATGATCACAGATCTGGATCTGGTCAAGACGCAGATAGAAATTGCTGAGGGTAAAGAATTATCTTTCAAACAAGAAGATATTAAAGTAAACGGGCATGCCATTGAATCCAGAATTTATGCAGAAGATCCGGGAAATAATTTCTTGCCCTGTACGGGAAAGATACTGGCATGGAGGGAGAAAGAGCTTCCAGGTGTGAGATACGACAGTGGGGTGGAAACAGGAAGTAATGTTGATGTATTCTACGACCCCATGCTGGCAAAGGTCATTGCCCACGGATCATCCCGGCAGGAGTGCCTGAAAAAATTAAACCATGCTTTAAAAAACCTTGCCATATTGGGGATCACTTGCAACAAGGAATTTCTAACAGATGTATTAAATAACCCTGATTGCATTGCCGGTAATTTTGACACAAACTTTATTTCTAAGCATTTTCCTGACTATAAAAAAACCGCTAAGCTAAAAGATGTCTATGGATTCGCTATAGCTGCCTTGATATGGGAATGGAAGATCAGTGATGCTCAAAGAACTGTTTTAAAACACATGCCTTCAGGGTGGAGAAACAATTTCTATCAACCCCAAACCAAAACCTATTTATTTGATGCGGTGCAAATTAAATTAGAATATAGAAATCATGGGGAAAATAAATTCACAGTACAGATAAATACGGACGAGGGACGCCTGCCTGCCGAATCCCGATACAATCTGGAGCAGGCAAGGGGGACAGGTGACGATAAAAAATATAAAGTCGAATTTATATCATTATGTGATAATCAGCTATCCTGTTTGGTCAATGGAAATTTAAAATCCTTTGTAATTGCAGAAAAAGAAGGGAGCATCTATGTTCATAGCAATGAACAGGGATGCAGAGAATTTACCAAAGAATCAAAGTTGATCCCGAGTACTCGGGATGAAATAGTGAATGGCACTTACACAGCGCCTATGCCGGGCGAGGTAGTAAAAATTCTTGCGAAGACGGGAAAAAGAGTGAAAGCCGGTGAGCAGTTGCTCATCATTAATTCCATGAAAATGGAAAATGCAATTGAAGCTCAAGCCGATGGTGTAGTGGATGAAATTTTTGTTGAGGAAAAAGCATTTGTAGAGGCCGATACGTTATTATTGACCGTTAAGAAGAACTTAACTTAGTAATTTGATTTAAAAAATAGTACACTGATTTATTATCATAATTATCAGAATAAATCAGTGTACTATTCAACCGGTTTTGAAAGATAAAACATTTCACCCTACGGGTGATCAGCCTTTGGCTGAGAAATTCCGATACAATGATATACACAATAGAAGAAACTTCAAATTTCAGAGATCGAACCTTTGCTTATTTGTTAATTGATAAGCAAGACCACGTTCTAACCATCACCTTAAACCGTCCGGAGAAAAAAAATGCGATGAACCCTGTAATGGTCAATGAGATCGCTTATGCTCTTTCTTATGCCCATTATAATAATGATATATGGGCAGTGGTAATAGCAGCCAACGGTGGTGTATTCTGTGCCGGTGCAGACCTCAAGGCATTTGCCGGAGGAGATCAGGATACCACAAATTCTACCATACCTGAGCCAGGCACAGAGGTTCTATTAGGAGAAATTTTCACCCAATTACACAAACCCGGCATAGCTAAGATTCATGCCCCTGTCTATGCAGGTGCGTTTCTGATAATTTGCGGATGCACGCATGTAGTTGCAGCAGATAATGTAACATTTACACTCCCGGAAGTAAAAAGGGGAATATGGCCCATGCAGGTGATGCAGAGTTTATTGAATATTATGCCGCCCCGCAAAGCATTGGACTTATGCATACTCGGAAAAACGATCAACAGCCAGGAAGCATTGGATTTAGGGCTTATTACTTCAAAAGTTCCACCAAATGATCTCGATAATGAAGTAGCCGGTCTCACTTCTAAAATATGCAGCAATTCACCCGCTGCAATCAAACATGGACTAAGAGCATTTGATGAATTGAGAGCAATTGACAACGACCAAAAACATGCTTATTTGAAAAAAATGCTGGGTGAAGTTCTAAAAACCGAAGATGCGAGGGAAGGTATATTGGCCTTCAAAGAAAAAAGAAAACCTGTTTGGAAGGGGAAATAAATAATAACTTTAAATCCCAAAAATCCTTTTGATATAATCATTAACAAACATACCAGACGGATCGAATTGTCGCCTGATCTGTTCAAATTTACTGAATCCGGGATAGAGCGGTTTGAGAGCATCAAATTCCAGTGAAAATTCCTTTCCCCAGTGAGGTCTTCCCCGATAGCTTGCCACAATGCTTTCAAAGCCGGCCAGGTACGCTGACCAGCCCCTCTTGCCAGCCATATAAGCGCCAATATTACAACTATCTCTTTGATAAGCCGGGCTTAACAGGCAATCATCGGCCTTGATAAACCTGGCTTCCACCAAAAAATTGACATACATGCCCTGGGTTTCAATCATTTCCCTTATCTTATATATTGTTTCAGCGGCTTTTTCAACCGGAACAGCATACTCCGCTTCATTGTGTAGAGGAGGAAAAGGCCCGTTTAAGACCCAGTCACTTCTTTCAATCCTGTGTCTCGTTTTAAAATGTATGACCTTAATAAATCTGTTAATTCCCGGAATTAGTTTAGGAAACAGAATGCCGGTTTTCAACATGCTACTAAATAAAAAATTTGCAAGAAAGGAGTTTTCAAACCATCTTTCAAAGAATGAAATTCTCTTCTCCTGTTTGTCTGTGCGGTTTTGACAATATATATAGACATAATTCACATGCGGAAACCACCAGAATTTCACATGATCATTTGAATTAACCAAGTCCGGCATCTTGTCCATGGCCTCTTCAAAAGGAAGCGTATAGGTGTTTTCCTCCAGGAAGTAGGCATCCACACATTGAATAATAACTTCAGCTATAATACCAAAACATCCCAAACTTACCCTTACTGCCTGCCATATCTCCCCATCATTTTCATCCAGGTCACAAACCGAACAGTCTGCCTTTACCAGCCTGATGCTAACCACCTGTGTTGAAAGGTTTCCGTACTTAATGCCGGTGCCGTGTGTTGCCGTTGAAATAGCCCCGGCAACACTTTGCTCAGAAATGTGTCCTAAATTTGCCAAAGCCAATCCCTGGCCTGCGAGATAATTATTTAAGTCGTTCAGCCTCATCCCGGCCTGTACCACAACCCGCCTTGTGGATTTATCCACCTTTAACACCTTGCTATACTTGTCTAAGTTGATCATCCAATGATCCGTACAGGCAATAGCTGACCAGGAATGACCGGCACCGACAACCCGAATCGTTTTACCGGAAGCTACTGCCTCCCGGACGATGTCGATAATTTCTTCTTCCGTTTCAGGCTGAATAATCCTTTCAGGCTGGCATTGTTGGCTTTTTGCCCAATTTTTAAATTGTAGGTTCTTTTTTTTCATCAAAATAATTTAACAAACCGGTTAAAAACAGTTAAAATCGGTTAATAATGGTTAAAAGCAGTCCACAATCGGCAGTCGGCAGTCCACAGTCGGCAGTCCATCCCGAGTACTCGGGAGCAGTCGGCAATTGTTTTTTGCCGACTGGGGACTGTAGACTGCCAACTGCCGACTGCCGACTGCCAACTGCAGACTGCCGATTGCCAACTGCCGACTGCCGACTATTTTAAGACGTAGCTTGTAAAAGCCCTGTTGGTTTTTTCCTGTATTGCTTCTTGCGCTCTTTCAACTTTTTGATGACACGTTTCTTTTTCTGTCTCTCAAAGAAGTTGCTGATGCCCTTTTCAATCGGATTGAGAAATGCAGCAAGCAGGATATTCATAAGCAGCTTAAAGAGCGGAACCCCTCCTGCAACGTCATCAACAAATGGCTCTGCTAATAAAATCATGAATTCAAATATGGTAATGATCGTAAGCAATGAGATCAATGTGGAGAACCTGGTTTTTCCACGTCTTGTAAGAAGAAATGATACGATCAGCAACCCGGCCATACAGATCACCTGGGTGGTATAATACCACCATGTGCGCCACCACGGGGGAAGCACTGTAAATCTATAGATCAGCGGCTCACTCCACACTCCGAAAGGGCTTTGGGCTTTGAGCAAAAAGGTGTATTCGCCTTCGTACAGGTTGCCGTAGGTTACCTCTGTTTTTTTAGTAATGGGACTCCATTTTTCATCCTGCCCTTCCAGCATGTATTGGTATTTTACAAGAAAATGCCTGCCCGTTTCTATCGCATTGTACTCAAACGTAACATGATTGTATTGAATTGGCAGCACAAGATTTTCCGGCAATGGATAAAACTTCGTGATCCCGTCAAACTCAATCCCTGCAAATTGCTGGCGCACTGTATCCCGTTCGGCTTGGCTCAATACCTTGCCGTAGGTCATTATTTCTTGTTGGGCGAGGGTGGCGCTGTCATCGGAGTCCCATGCCTGCTCCGAATGTTTTCCAGCAGAGTGGGAGCCCGACCTGGAGTCGGACTCCCATGCCCCTGCGCGTGGCTCTCCCCCTTCAGGGGGTTGGGGGGTAGCGTGGGGCAGTACATACCAACAGATATTCTCCTGATTGACTTTAATCTTCTGCAATACCACAGTAGGCGGCTCATAGTTTTTGTGTACTGCTTTAGGGTCAAAGCGTATTACCTTATCATCACCGCAGCCACCCCAGATAATACCGTCTTTGGTAATGCACATCGCGTTGGTGTTGAGGTCTTTTATGGGGTAGCCGGTGTTGTTATTATATATTTCCCATTTTGCTAACCCTCCGCTAAACACAGGGGAGCTTGCCCCGCCTATCAGTACACTGTAGCCCAAATTGGTGCCAAAAACCATGTTGCCTTCTGTATCTTCCACTAAGTCGTACACCACGTCATCTGCCAGGCCGTCTTTAGTAGTAAGATTTTCAAACCTTATTTCCTTTATTCCCTTTATTCCCTTTATTTCCTTTATTTCCTTCTTGACCTGCACCCGCAGAAAACTCACCCCCCCGCCTAATGTGCCGAACCAGAGGTTTCCCGATTTGTCTTCGGTGATGCTCACTACTGCATTATGCGCAAGCCCCTGAGCGGTCGTATAGGTCGTAAAGGCCTGTTCCGAACGGAGTGAGGAAACTCCGTCATAGC
>VRUD01000107.1 GCA_019456305.1 Cytophagales bacterium
TCAAAGGTAAACGAGCGCGAGCGATCACCGCCTGTATAATTAATCATTCAGCACAATTAAGAAAGGTGAGTACGGTAGCCTATTTTACACAAAACCAGCAAATTGCCGTTCCGGTTTGCTATAAAAGGAGAAACAAATAATGAAAACTACAAAACTAATGTTAATGTTAATTGCAGCTTGTGGGTTAATAATTGCCACATCCTGCGACAAAAAGAAAATTGAGGATTTAGAAAAAGAGCGAGATCAGGCCAATTCAGACAAGGATGCTATATCTCAAACCCTAAATGGCGCTCATGGTAAATTTGTACTGGATCATGGCATATCTGGCAGGGACAGTGCCGTGTTTACAGAAGCTGATTTTTGGGTATGGTTTAATGAGAGTGGTACTCCGGCTAATACATCTACAGGATTTGACCTTGGTCCTGTAGCGGGGTCAATTTCATCCCGTTCGCCTGAAGAAGCCACATTTACGGTCATGAAAATGCCCAAGGGAACTCACTATATCTATGGCCATTCTCATGTTATGCTTGATACAACCGGAACAGCGGTGGAAGTAGAAGTTGTTGGAGGGAAAAACTTTGAAATACTCAATGATCACGAGTGTCCAAGTTTACATGTTCACGGTTATATAAAGTAAAACTTTGTTGATTTTTTTCATTTTTTTTTAGTAGGGTATGGGTATAACCATACCCTACACTTTTTTATCTCGCGGCTTTTTTAAATGAAATAAAAATCTGTGTTTAAAATTCCCATATCTGTTATAACAGTTATTTTATTGATCGGCCTGCATTTTAAGGCAAATGCTCAGGATGAAGGTGAACAGTTTTTTAATACGATCTGTATTGCCTGCCATACCATTGGAGACGGCAAATTGTTGGGACCAGATCTGGAAAATGTACACAAAAGACACAGCGAGGAATGGATGATAAAATTCATTAGATCATCACAAATGATGATAAAAGAGGGTGATGAAAAAGCAGTGAAGTTGTTTAATGAAAACAATATGATTGTCATGCCTGACAATGCATTCACCGATGAACAGATAAAATCTATTATTGCCTATATCAAATCAAAAAGCGGTGTTGAGGAAACCGCCAAAGGTGAAGAAACCAAAACAACTACAATAATAGACCAGCAAAAACAAGCGCCATCTTCAGTTACTGCTTCAAAAACACAGATTCAAACCACTGATTCCAAACCAGTAACCATTTCTTATGAGACAGGGGAACAGCTTTTTGATCAAAATTGTACCGCTTGCCATGCTATTGGAAAAGGTACATTAGTAGGGCCGGATTTAAAAGGTATTAATAGTAAACATCAAGAGGAATGGCTGTTAAAATTTATTAAATCATCCCAAACAATGATTCAAAGTGGTGACGGTGAAGCAATGGCTGTTTATAAACAGTTTAATGAAATTGTAATGCCCGACCAGACATTAACCAATGATGAAATTAGAGCAATTTTAATATATATTAGCAATTATAAGGAAACCGCTTCTATAGAAACAACTGAAATAAAAACTAAAGGTTTGGCAGATCCATCGCTTGATGAAAAAAAACAAGGAGGAAGTGATCTTAAGGCCTTCCTGGCGAATCCTGTTATTGTAATTGTTTTAATAAGTATTCTATTAGTGATAATTGCAAGACTTTCTTATACCTTAATTTTATTACTTAGAATGTTAAAAAGATAATTAATCTAACAAACTAATATCCGGATTTTCTTCTCCAATTCTTCTAATTCAGATGCTATCTTATTTTTAATATCCTGGGATTCTTTTACTACCCCGGAAAAAAGTTTCCTGTAATATTCAATTCCTTCAAGCAAATTATCTTTAAATAAGCTGAAATGTTTGACTTGTTTGTCTGTAAGCGGTTTTATGGCTTCTTTGATCTCATTTTTTAAGTAATCAACATATATTTTCAATTCTTTTATAAACATATTCGGACGGTAATTATCGTTTAAAATTTTTATCCGGCCATAAATATGATCTGTCATTTCTTTTAGTGAAACTACTTTGGAGAAATACGCCATATTTGGCCCGGGACATATGGAGACCCCTTTTCTTTCCACCTTTGTATCCAGTTTATTTACAAGTAACGCAGAAGTGCCTAAGCCAACACATATACATGATTTCTCAATAATTTTATTGAATGATTTCTTAAATTCGTCCTTATTCAGGTTTTTAGATTCAAGCTCTTTGATCTTTAAATTTTGATATTGCCGGGAAGCAGTGCAAATGGAGTGTGTAGTAAATTCTTTATTTGAAACAATAAATTTTTTAGGGCAGGAGCTTCCGGGTTTTTTTTTGTCAATTAATTCTTGCTTTTCAATGTCCTTCGTGTTTCCTTTTATACTATTAAAAGGGACGCCAAGTGGAGAAATATTGCTTAAATAGAGGTCTTCTTCTTTGGCATTACACAGTAGGTTGAGTGTGGTTGAGTCTACGTTGGTAACTTCAGGTACCAAAAGAAAAGGAGTTCCCCATCCGGTTGAATCAACCTTGAAATGCTGCAAAAGAAAATTATGCTCCGAAGCGTTGCCAATCCCTCCCTGGGCAGTGATCTTAACGCTTAAAGGCGTTTCAGGATATGGCTTGTTCTTATTCTTCAGGGCTGAAACGAGCAATTCATTAGTTGTGTGTATAAGCTCCTCTCTCTTATTTTTGAATTCTTCCAAAACAGGCCCAAGCAGATAACCATTAGTAGCAAAAGTGTGCCCGCCACAATTTAAGCCGGATTCTATGCGATATTCCGAAACCCACAAGCCTTTTTTTGCTAAAAACTTACCCTGTATTATTGCTGACCGGTAATCACTTACTTTTATTATGATCTTTTTCTTTAAAACTCCATCATTATCCGGGAAAAAATCCTCAAAATTTTCTATATAACTGTATAATCCAGGGTTCATGCCGGCAGAAAAAATAATCGATGAATTCAGATCGCTTAAGGCGTATCCTCTCAAAGCAGCATAGGCATCATTATATTCAGCAGAAAGCTCTTCATTCTTATTCTTATAATTGACCTTATCAAGTTTGGCCATAATGTTTACATCAACAGAACCAACCGATAAATTCGCTCTTATGCTGTCTTGCACCCTCTTTATTGCATCACTGTTTTTGGTTTGCAACATTTTATTATACACATGTTTTAGAGGTGAAGTATCAGGCAGCATTTCCAAGTATTTGATTATTTCACTGCCCTTTTCAAACAGGGAATTTTTTAGTCTTTCAAAATTTTCTTTTACAATCCCATCAACAAGGTTTAAATATGCAGTAATTCTTTTTACTCTGAAATCATTCTCATTTTTACTGATTGCTGTAAAGTTCCTGTTGATTTTTTTGCAATAATATTCTCTCATTTTTTCCATAAGAATATCATCCACAAGAGAAATTACAGATGAAATTCCGAAATGAGCAATTTTGATTGCAGAATCAAGCGAAAAGCCGATTCCCATAACAGGGATGTGAAAACTATGAACTAATGGCTGTGGCATATATAATTTGGTGATTTAGTGATTTGATAATGGATTCAAAGTTCGATGACTTAACTTAACATTTTCAAATTTTCTTAATTGTTTGCAAAATGATACAAGAAGCTTAAAGGATTTATGATATTTATCATATTTTCTTTTTAAATAATATTGCTTTATAAAAAACAATCATTACCGGGACTGTAACCATCAATAGCCCGATAAAGATCCCCAGTCCCGAGATCATAAAAGCGAACATATAGGGTTTGATGGCTAATTGTATTTCCCTGAAATTAAGCGTTGTATCAAAATACATAAAATAACTCCTGGTAACCCCGCCTGAGATAAGGCAAAGCCAAAATATCAATAATGCCACGTGAAATAAGTAGAACCCTTTTTTGATAATAGAGGCATATTTTTGAATTGCCGCAGAATACTTTTCCGATATAATAAAAAAGACACTTGACAGCAGGATGGTAGTATTAATTCCTATGGTAGTGCCCATTGCATGAGCTACTGTTATATGTGTACCATGCGTATAAAAATTGATAAAAGGTACAGAAATGCTGATTGCTAAAAGCAGGTTGAGTATTATCCAGAAATCCGAAGAGAAAAGGAACAGGTAAGTTATACTGTGTAAATGTTTTTGAGCTCTTGACAATGATCTTTTCCAGTTCCATATCAGTATGCCTAATATGATCAGTTCGGTCATGCTGATCAAGTAAGCAAAATGCCTGATCCATGATTCAGAGGGAAGAATATAGGTGTGATGCCCCCAGCCAAACATGAGGTTAACCAGGCCAAGAAAATAGAGAAAAAAGGGCAGTTTACCATTAATTAATTTTTCTTCATGATGGATTTTATGCATCACGTAAATAGCAGTGCCATATACCAGCATATTCCATGCGCCTATCATTGCCCCGTAGGCTTTCCATTGGACGGTGATATCCCTGATAATATTGTCTCTGAAATAAGGCACAAGCCACAGGTGTGCTTCCAGGAAGGTGAAAATGAAGAACAGGATCCCTGTCGCCCACATCCAGAGATATACCGGCCATTTTTTTACACCTCGTTTCAATGAGGTGTTAATAGTAAGCGTTTTAAAATAATTTATACAAAAAAGGACCCATCCTGCCAAAATAGGTATTGATAACAGGGGGTTAAATTCCAGGTATTCCCTGCCGCCAAAAAATCCTAATGAGTAGCTAATGAATATTATTATTCCACTTAACAAAAAGATCATAAAATGGATGAAGGCAAGTTTTGGAGAATAAAGTTCTGTATTTGTTACTTTAGTGATATAATGGTAAACTCCTCCTGAGGCGCATAGCACGATCCAGGTAATAACTAAGGTTACATGCATAGGCCGGGTTTTATAAAAAGGTAAATATTGCCCGGCTAAATCGGGATACACATACTGAAAACCAGCCATACATCCTATAAATACACCCATTATAAGCGTAATAAGAGCAAGAAAGATGAACAAATATGCTGCTTTATCTCCTTTCATTTTAATAATCATTAATTTGTAGTATCGCCTGTCTGCCGCCCGCCTGCCATTTTGCGGGCAGGCAGGCAGGGAATTTCAATATTTTGCCACAAAAACAGTAAGCAGCAGGCAATATTGTCAACTGTCAATTGCCAACTGTCAATTGATATGAGCCATACCAGGCCATATTTGCATCGCTCGCAGGAAATTTGCCTGTTTTATCAATATAAGCCAGGTAGGCAACAAGCGCATCTATTTCTTCACCGGTTAGACGGAAATCAGGCATGTTGAGCAAACCGTTTTTTAAAACAGCTTTTACATAATATTCTCCTTTTCCCTTGGCAGATATGGCATTTGTAAGGTCTGGCCCTATATATCCTCCTAATCCGTATATTTGATGACATGCAATGCAATTGTACTCTTGCCATACAAGTTTTCCTTTTACTGCTATATCAGTCATCTTTACCGCTGGACTTTTTGTGCCACGTGTATAGACAAGTAAAGAGTAAATGATAAACAGTATTATAAGTAAGCTCAAAATGATAACTTTTTTGGGAGGATTTGTCATGCTTTGCTTTTCAAATTGAGTGTAGATTCATTGTATAATTCTCGAATTAATAAACATGCCAAATGTTTGCTTGGAATTACAATTTAGTTTATGATGTTAATCATCGCATTATATGATTTTAATCAGTTTTTATTGATCATTATCCATGCTAACTTTATATTATGATAAGGTTTAAGAAATATACAACAGACCAACTCAATGAACATTGCAAAGGCAGTATGTATGAACATATTGGAATAAAGGTTACTGAGATAGGTGATGATTATTTAAAGGCAACAATGCCGTTAGATTCACGCACCCGGCAATCGGATGGTACGTTACATAGAGGAGCATTATCAACGCTGGCAGAATCGCTTGCTTCTATGGCAGCTACCTTATGTGTTGATAATCATAAAAAAAGGTGTAGTGGTTTAACAATACATTCGGAGTTTTTTAAGCCTGTGAAGAAAGGGTGTGTCAACGGTGTTGCTTCTCCCATTGATATCGGAGATCAGTTTCACGTGTGGGAAGTAAAAATATCGGATGATGATAAGGAGCTGGTTTGTGTGAGTAAATTGAGGATTGTGGTATTGGATATTAACTAATACTTTATTTAATATCCAATTCCTCAAATCCTTCTTTCAAATAAACATTAAGCATTTCCTTGCGGTATAAGCGCGAATAGTAAAGGTTCTCTACTATAGGGCATTTTTTTGAAATGTTTTTTATTAGCATATAAGGATCCGGGAGTTTATCAAATGAAAAAGTGAGAGGTTTTGAAGCCATACCGCTTAATGATATTTTTAATTTGCCATTACCCCTTATGCACATAGCCACAGTTAAATTGGTAAAATCTATACTGTTACGGGGGCGCAGTTTTCTGAAAAATGTTTTGTAGTTTCTGTTAAATGGAATATTAATTTTAGTAATAATTGCCTCAGAGGGCAGGTTACAAGGTATTAAGCCGTCACCTGTGTACATATCTTCTAAATATATTGTATAAGAACCTTCCCTGTCAAGATATTCAAGTTGCGCATCGAGGCAGATCAGGGCAGGTGTGAGGTCTGAGACAAATACTGCATAGCATTTCTTTGGCCCTCCTGAGGCAATACAGATCTCCCCGTCACATTTCAGACAATACCCGATAGCATTACGCCACCATTCTGATTGGTTGTAAAATTTGCAGCGGTTTTCACACAGGATGTTTCCTCCAATTGTAGCTGAGCTTCTGATCACTGCTGAAGCGATTACAGAAGCAGCTTCATATAATATCGGAAAATTTGATATGATATCTTTACATCTGATCAGCTCAGACAGCGTAACTGCTGCTCCAATACTTATGTGATCTTTTTCAATCTTAACGTTTTTCAGCTCTGAAATATGATACAGATCGATCAGGTGCTTTTTATTATTGTTGCCTTCAAATTTGAGGGGCATTACGTCTGTTCCACCTGCAAGATAAGTAAAATCATCCTTACTGTTAATTGCAAAACAGATCGCTTCATCTACCGAATAAGGTTTTAAATATCGTTGTTTTGTATTAGTCATTTTATTTCAAACAGTTAATATCAGTTAACAAAAGTTAATAGGGATTAATATCGGTTGCCCCGCACATAAATTTTATGATAAAGTTAAAAATAAATGATCTTATCAAACTCCGCACATAAATTTATGTGCGGGGTTGCATTTGAACCGGGATTTTCATTTACCTTAGGTGCTTGTTGAATCACTTGTAACCGTTATTAACTGTTATTAACCGTTATTAACCTCATATAGTATTTTCTCTGCTGTAACCGGCACACTGTTTATCCTTACACCTACAGCATCATAAACAGCATTGGCAATAGCCGGGACTGATGGATGCAAAGCGCCTTCTCCGCATTCTTTTGCCCCAAATGGGCCTTCCGGATCACAAGATTCAATCATATTGGTATGAATATCCGGAATATCCATAGAAGTTGGTATCTTATATTCAAGCAAATTAGAATTAAGCAACAACCCTTCATGATAATCCATCGCTTCACTAATAGCCTGTCCCATCCCCATGTGCCATGAGCCTTCAAGCTGTCCTTCAACTGCAAGCGGGTTCAGCGCTTTTCCACAATCATGGGCTCCCCAGAGATTGATCAGATTTACCTGGCCGGAATCTGTATTGACCTTAACTTCAGCAATTACAGCTCCGAAGCTGTAGGAAGGGCTCAAGCCCGCTGCGGCTCCTTTATATTTTCCTCCAAGCTTTGGAGAGACGTAATAACCACTTGTACTCAAAGCGCCACGATGGGCCGTAGCAAGTTCAATGCCTTCTTCCCATGTAATATCCACTTGATGATCTGAACTCATTATGCTGTTGTTCTTTATAGTCATCCATTCCACGGGTTTACTTTTCTTTTGAGCAACAGTCTTCAAAATAACACCTTTGAGCTTCTCCGCAGCTTTTTTAGCAGCATTACCTGCCATGAAGGTGACCCTGCTGGAGTAGCTTCCAAGATCAACGGGTGTAAACAAAGTATCCGCGGCATGGACATAGGTTTTATCTACGGATATACCCAGTGTTTCAGCTACAACCATAGCCAGCATCGTATCGCTGCCTTGCCCGATATCACTTGCACCGGAATAAATGACCACCCTGCCGTCAAAATCTACTTTGAGATGCACCACCGATTGCGGATAATCATTCCAAATGATGGGCAATGCGCTTCCGCTGATATAAAACCCGCATGCCACACCCATACCGTGCCCATAAGGCAATTTGTTAAACTTTTTTTCCCAGTCAGATTGTTTCATTACAGTTTCCAGGGCTTTAGCAACACCATTGCTGGTGATCCTGAACTGGCCTAAAGTAGAAGTGTTTTCAGGAAGAAAATTTCCGAATCTGAGTTTACATGGATCCATCTTTGCCTGACGTGCAATTTCATCTATCAATACCTCCATTGCAAAACGAGGATTTACAGCGCCATGGCCCCGCATTGCTCCGCAAGGAGGTTTGTTGGTGTAAACACGGGTTGATCTGAAACCAAAACTATTGAGTTGGTAAGGAGCTTCCAATAATACACCATTATAATAGGCGGTTACTACACCAAAGCTGCCAAAGGCTCCACCGTCTATTACAATATCTGCATCAACGGTTTTGAATTTTCCTTGCTTGTCCATTCCCAGCTTCATTTTCATATGTGTTGGATGCCTCCCATGATTAGTAAGGAATACTTCCTCACGTGATAAACATACTTTGACAGGTTTACCGGCTTTCTTTGCTAAATAAGCGGCAATAATTTCATGAGCAAAGGGATCGCTCTTGCCACCAAACCCTCCTCCCAGTGCAGGTTTTATGACCCTTATTTTATTCAGGGGAGTTTTTAAAACTTTACTAAGTGTGCGATGTACATAATGTGGAACCTGTGTAGAAGTGATTATGGTAAGCTCTCCGTTTTTATCCCACCATGCGGTGCATGCATGTGGTTCGGTGAAAGCATGATTCAGGCCGGCAAAGTCAAAACTCATTTCACAGACATGATCAGAAACACTGAGATCTTTCTTTACCTCCCCAAACTGCATTTTCACCTTCTTATGGATGTTGCAGCCATATTTTTGAGAATGTTCGTGTATGAGATTTTCAGGGGCGGTTTGTTCCATGGCTTCCTGCCAGGTAAAAAATTCAGGGAGCGTTTTATACCTGGCTTTAATTTTTTTTACAGCTTCGTTTGCGATGTTTTCAGTATCTGCAGCAACGGCAGCCACGATCTCGCCTATATAGCGTACACTGCCAATTGCCATAGCCGTTTGATCTTGTGAAACCGGCAGCACTCCCCATTTTTCCGGCAGCTCAAACCCTGTAGCAATAGCTCTTACACCTCTTATTTTCAGCGCTTCCTTAATATCAATACTTTCTACCACCGCATGGGATTTCCGGGATCTCAGGAACTTACAATAAAGTGCATCTTTGAAAAAAATATCATTTGCATATTCGGCTTTACCTGTAACCTTCTCACGGGCATCAATTAAAGGATGCGGTGTACCTATTATCCGGTCAGATATATTGACTATTTTTCCATTTATTTCCTCTATTCCCTTTATTCCCTTTATTCCCTTTATTCCCTTTATTCCCTTTATTCCCTTCATTTTGATAGCTTCAATTATTTTTTTATAACCTGTGCAGCGGCAAAAGTTACCTGAGATCGCTTCTTTTATTTCATTTATTTCAGGATTTGGATTTTCTTTTAGAAATGAATATGCAGCAAGGATCATTCCCGGTGTGCAAAAACCGCATTGCAAAGCCCCTTTTGCTATGAATTTTTCCTGCAGCGGATGGAGTTTTCCATCTTTTGCCAATCCTTCAATAGTGGTGATCTTGCTTTCGTGATATCGCAAAGCCGGTGTGATACAACTCAATACAGGCTTATTATTAACGAGTACGGTACAGGCGCCACAACTGCCCTGCTCACAGCCAATTTTAGTTCCGGTAAGATGCAGTTGCTCTCTGATCACTTTTGCAAGTGTCTCATGCTCATTGACCAGCAGTTCGTGAGTTTTATCGTTAACTGTGAGAGAAAGTGTTTGCATAGTATAAGAACGCAAAAATGTAAGGAAGGATGGTGTGATGATATGATTAATGTCATATTTCGGTTGTATGTGTTTTTTTTTGGTGGGATTTTTCTTCTTTTTAAGGGCTTACCGAAAAATAAGTTCCAGATTTTTGCGCACAAATTTGTTACAGATTTGGCTTATCCGATTGAGCAAAACCGCAGGAATAGCAGCGTTATTTTGAGGATTTTGCGATTGAGGATAAGTCAAAGATGTGGCAAAGTTGTGATGCAAAAATCGGAACTTATTTTTCGGCAAGCCCTAAGCGAAGTGCGGGCTTTAATGTTTTTTAGGGCATCTCTAAAAACTACACCATATATTCCCCTCTATCAAGAGGGGCAAGGGGTGTGTTTTAAAAAATATGTAGTTTTTAGAGATGCCCTTTATTTAATGATAACTAACTTATCGGTTAATATTACCCTGTTATTTACAATCACCTGATAAAAGTATAAACCATTTTTTAATTCTTTATTTACAATATTAAGCTTTTTCGTACCACCTTCTAATTGCCAGGTTTTTAATTTACTGCCTATTACATCAAAAATAATAAATTCTGCGCTTTGTTTATCCGGAATAGAATATCTTATAAGAAATGTACCATCATTTGGATTGGGATATAATTTTAAATTGAAATTGATAAATGATGATTGTATTATACCTGTGGTTACAGTTACCTCTATGGTATCTACACCTGGGCAGCCGTTTGCATCAGTAACCATAACACTATAAATACCTGTTGTATCAACAATAATAGTTTGAGTAGTTGCTCCGGTTGACCAGCCATAGCTTGTAAAGCCAGTGCCTGCATCAAGGGTATCTGAACAACCATTGCATATCATAGTGTCTGCACCGAGATTAACAGTTGGTAAGGGATTAACTATTAAGGTTGTAGAAATTACGCTATCGCAGCTATTGACAGTGGGTAAACTGTCATAGTATGTTCCGGCTGTGGTGCGGAAAATGCCAAATATCATTACGCTATCTCCATCACAAATCGTGTCGTTAGGTGTGTTGATGGAATAAATTGGATTGACGGTAATATACCCCGCCTTTGTTATCGTACTATCAAAAGAAGAACAACCAAAAGCTGTTAATGTTACATCAAAAACACCAACTGTATCGTAAGTAACTACCGGATTCTGAACCGTAGTATCGGCTGTTGTTCCACCAGGCAGCAGCCAGCCAAAACTAATAGCATCAGTAGATGTGTTATTAAATGTAACAGCATTTCCTTTACATACACTTGTATCGCTTGCTGAAAAGCTTGCAACAGGTGAGGTTGTGCTTATCTGGACTGAAACTGTTGTAGAATCTATACAACCATTTGCACCAGTACCAACAACTGTGTAAACCGTATCATTTGGCGGTGATGCGTTTACTGAACTACCGGATGCAGCGCTTAACCCGGCTACGGGCGCCCATGTATAGCTAACAGCGCCACTTGCAGTGAGCGTTACAGAATCTACTCCGGCCGTGCAAATTATACCGGG